>NZ_JBIVXJ010000011.1:0-72866 GCF_044769185.1 Pseudomonas sp. NPDC090592 | reverse complement strand
AGTGGTTCTGCTTGCACAGCTGCTTCAGTCAACCAGTGGTAACCTGGTCTAAAACTACCACCACGGACTCATAGCTCAGCTGGATAGAGTACTCGGCTACGAACCGAGCGGTCGCAGGTTCGAATCCTGCTGAGTCCGCCATACCCAAACAAGAAGCCCGCTCAATTGAGCGGGCTTCTTGTTTTCCTGCGCCACAGAAATGTTGGCCGTGTCGATCTAAGCTCACCTGTAATGATAGTGCTGTAGCTGGGGCCGCTTTGCGGCCCATCGCGACACAAGGCCGCTCCCACAAGAGGAATGCGATCCCATGTGGGAGCGGCCTTGTGTCGCGATGGGCTGCAAAGCAGCCCCAAATTAGCCCAAGCGCCACTTACCTGAAATTCAATGTGCTTTCCCATCCACAGCAACCGTCGCACTGATAGCTTCGAGCGTTGTCCTAGCTTTATCGCGCAAACGATTGTTATGGCCAAAAATTTAAGCGATCTGACAGCTTTAGCAGTGTATGATTGCGCCCGTCAGCCCCGCCGGGGCTTGTGGAAAACCACCATGGACTTACCCAGTAGTTACTCGCTAACAAGATTCATACAGAAAGATCTGACCGATTGATTCTCCCGGCGTGCTCCGCTGCTGGGAGTGGAGTTCGCCTATGACTGAAGTAGAAGTAAAAAAAGCGCAAGAAAGCCTGCAGGATCGCCTGGCCCAGGTGGTCGAACTGCTGCAGCGTCAGCGCGTGGTCGAAGACCTTACCCACCGCCAGGAAGGCGCGCACAACGACCTGGTAGAAAACCTGGTCCACCGCCAGAACCTCGTCGACTTGCAGCGCAAGCTCGATGACCTGCACCCCGCCGACATCGCCTACATCCTCGAAGCCTTGCCCCTGGAAGACCGCCTGACGGTCTGGCAGCTGGTGCGCTCGGACCGCGATGGCGACATCCTGCTGGAAGTTTCCGATTCGGTTCGTCAATCGCTGATCGCCGACATGGACGATCATGAATTGTTGGCCGCCGCCAAGGAAATGGACGCCGACGAGCTGGCCGACCTGGCCCCTGAGCTGCCGCGCGACGTTATCCATGAACTGATGGAAACCCTCGATGCCCAGCAACGCGAGCGCGTGCGTTCGGCGCTGAGCTACGACGAGGAGCAGGTCGGTGCACTGATGGACTTCGAGATGGTCACCATCCGCGAAGACGTCAGCCTGGAAGTGGTGCTGCGCTACCTGCGCCGCCTGAAAGAGCTGCCCAACCATACCGACAAACTGTTTGTGGTCGATTACGACGGCATCCTCAAGGGTGTGTTGCCAATCAAGCGCCTGCTGGTCAACGACCCGGAGAAGAAGGTTGCGGAGGTCATGGCGACCGACCCGGTGTCCTTCCAGCCCGAGGAAGATGCCTACGACGCGGCACAAGCTTTTGAGCGTTATGACTTGGTATCGGCACCCGTAGTAGACAAGGGCGAACGCCTGATCGGCCGACTGACCATCGATGAAATGGTCGACCTGATCCGCGAGGAGAGCGAGAGCGAAGTCCTCAACATGGCGGGTCTGCGTGAAGAGGAAGACATTTTTGCCTCGGTCTGGCGCTCGTTCCGCAACCGTTGGGCATGGTTGGCGATCAACCTGATTACCGCCTTCCTGGCTTCGCGAGTGATCGGCCTGTTTGAGGGCTCGATTGAAAAGCTGGTGGCGTTGGCTGCATTGATGCCGATCGTTGCCGGTATTGGCGGCAACTCGGGCAACCAGACCATCACCATGATCGTGCGCGCCATGGCGCTGGACCAGGTGTCGCCGGGCAATACCAGTCGCCTGATGCGCAAGGAGCTGGCGGTGTCACTGATCAACGGCCTGGTGTGGGGCGGGGTGATTGGTGCGGTGGCGTTCTGGTTGTATGGCAGCTGGTCACTGGGGATAGTGATGACGGCGGCGATGACCTTGAACCTGTTGCTGGCGGCGCTGATGGGCGTGCTCATTCCGATGACATTGGCCCGTTTGGGGCGCGACCCGGCGATGGGGGCGAGTGTGATGATCACTGCCGTGACCGACAGTGGCGGCTTCTTCATCTTCCTTGGCCTGGCTACGTTGTTCCTGCTGTAATCGGTAAAGCCCTCTGTGGGAGCGGCCTTGTGTCGCGAAAGGGTCGCGCAGCGGCCCCAGGATCTATGCCCTGCCTTGAGATTGCCGGGGCCGCTTTGCGGCCCTTTCGCGACGCAAGGCCGCTCCCACAGGGATCGCATGAGCTTCAGGGCGCCCATAAAAAAAGCCAGCTTACGCTGGCTTTTTTGTGCTCACTTGCAGACCTCAGGAAGCGTCGGCGGCCATTTCCACATCGTGAGCGATGAGGGCGACCAGAGCGTTCTGCTGGCGGTGGGACAGTTGGCGGAAGCGTTGCAGCAACTCGCGCTCATGCAGGGACAGTTCAGGGCTGTCCAGGCGCATGCTTAGCTCGTCACCCAGCGCACCTTCCTGGATAAGGCTCTGTTCCAGGCGCGCGATGATTTCGGAGTTCATGCTGCGATGATGGTTGCGCGCTACCTCGGCAATGCGCTCACGCATCCCGTCTGGCAGGCGGACGACGAACTTGTCAGCAGTGCGGCTCGAATAAATAGCCTGTTTCATTGGGCGCATATAAATTGACCGGATTTTGGTTCAGGGGAAGCGGTTCTCAAATTGGCCGCACGGGGTGGAAGTACGACCGTGGCGACGACAAAATGTTCAACCGTCAGTGAAAATGGATGCTCATCTTGCCTCATGGTCGCCGTTTCCTTGGCGTCAAATCTGTGACAAATAGTGAGCCGGATAAAGGCTTTCTGCCAGTACCAATTATCAGAAATGAGTACTGGTTTGAAAAGTTTTACATGCTCCAACGCTCACGACTGTCAGACTTTTGCCGTCAAAAACTGGTAAAACGCAGCAAAAAGCCAGGAAACCCCCTAGAATGCGCCGGGTTCCTTCCATAGAGCATAGTGGCTATGCAACATGACGCAAGCAACCGTCGATCAGGGACAGGCCGGTTGATATTTCTGGTAGGACCGTCGGGTTCGGGGAAAGATTCCCTGATCGACGCTTCACGTGAACCGTTGGCGGCTGCCGGGGTGGAAATTGCCCGTCGTGTCATCACCCGCTCGGCCGAGGCCAAGGGGGAAGCCGCTCAAGGGGTCACCCCCGAGCAATTCGAGGCCCTGCGTGCGCAGGGTGCGTTTGCCATGCACTGGCGGGCCAATGGCCTGGACTATGGCATTCCACAGCAGGTGGACCAGTGGCTGGCGGCGGGCAGGGCGGTGTTGGTAAATGGTTCGCGGGCCTACCTGGCCGAGGCGCGCAAGCGCTACCCGGATCTGCTGGCAGTGCTGGTCGAGGTCCGGCCGGATGTACTGCGCCAGCGCTTGCTGGCCCGTGGCCGCGAAACCGCCGAGGAAGTCGAACAGCGCCTGGCCCGCAGTGCCCGCTTGCAGGCGCTAGACGATCCGACAGTGCATGTGCTGGACAACTCCACAACCCTGGAGGCTGCGGTCTCAGCCCTGTTCGGGATACTTCGCGATGAGGGTGTGTTGCCGCAGCTTTAGCACTGCCGGAAAAGGATTACGCGAAAAAGCCCGGCAGGTGCATGACAAACGCCAGCATGCTGGTTAACATGCTGGCCGTCCCGCTGTGCAGCGCTCGTTGCCGGTGTTTGCGTCTCAGTAGCTCAATTGGATAGAGCATCCCCCTCCTAAGGGGAAGGTTGCAGGTTCAATTCCTGCCTGGGACGCCATTTCTTGTCTCTCCCCCTTCGCACTCGCCTCATTTTCAGCCGCCCGCTGGCGCATCACGAAATACCCTGCCACCACCAACAGCACCGCCAGCACCGTGAACCAGAACTGGAAACGCGACGCTGGGTCGATTGCCTGGGTGCCGATCACCGCCAGCAAGGCGAACAACGCGACGATATTGGCATACGGGAACAGCCAGGCGCGGAAGGCGTTGGGGTCGATCGCTTCGTGGCGGGTTTTCCAGCGCATGGCCACGTGGGCGATGATGATGAAGATCCACACCACCATCACCAGGCTGCCGGTGCTCTTGGCCAGGGTCATGAACAGGTCGCCGCCGCTGGCGAAGTGTACGGTCAGGATCGTCGTGCAGATCGACAGGCTCAGCAGCAGCGCGTTGATCGGCACACCCTTGGCGCTGGTGCGCGAGAACAGCTTGGGCGCGTGCCCGCGCTGGCTCAGGGAGAACAGCATGCGTGAGTTGGAAAACATGAACGAGTTCATCACCGACATGAACGAGACGAACAGTACCAGCTTCATGGCCACCGCAGCGCCACCGAAACCGGCCAGGCTGAACAGCGACACGTAAGGCGAGGCCAGGTTGGCCTTGTCGGTCCAGGGCAGGCACAGGATCAGGATCGACACAGAGCCTACGTAGAACAGCATCACCCGCAGGATCACGCTCTTGATGGCGCGGATCACGTTCTGCCGCGGGTTCTCCGACTCGCCCGCCGCGACGGCGGCGATTTCGCTGCCACCCAGCGAGAAGATCACCACGATCACACCGGCCATCACCGGTGACAACCCGTTGGGCATGAAGCCGTCATGGGCGGTGAGGTTGACCAGCCCGGGGGAGGGAATGTCGCTGTGCAGGCCCATCAGGATCGAGATGCCCAGCAGCATGAAGATGAGGATGGTAGCCACTTTCATCGCGGCCAGCCAGTATTCCACTTCGGCAAACGACCGCACCGAGTAGGCATTGCTGGCCATCAGGGTCACCAGCATCAGGAAGGCACCTGCCCAGATCGGCAACCACGGTAGAAAATCGTGCAGGATGGCGCCCAGCAGCACGGCTTCGAGGGTGATGGTCATCATCGACTTGAACCAGTACAGCCAGCCTACGGCAAACCCTGCCCAGTCGCCGAGCCAGGTGTTGGCGTAGGTCGAGAACGACCCGGCGTCCGGGTTGCGACAGGCCATTTCGCCTAGCATGAACATGACCAGGGTAACCACCAGGCCGCCGATGAAGTACGACAGGATGGCCGCAGGGCCCGCCGCAGCGATCAGCGAGCCGGAACCCATGAACAACCCTGCGCCGATCACCCCACCCAGGGCGATCATGGTGATGTGCCGCTGTTTCAGGCTTTGCTTCAAACTGTTGGATTGCATTTCCTTGTCCTCTCTTATTATTGGGGGAACCGACAACGTCCCCCAACGCAGGCATCGTCATGCGCCTGCGTCCACGCGTGGCAAATAGCTACCAGCCTGCCACCATGGACAATAAGGCCAAGGACCTCAAACGAATTCTCTGCACAACATCCTGCCGATTTTTCCTGAGCAACCCGTGCGCAGGTCTATCCCTACATTCCCCAGTGCTTGAGTGCCCACAACACCCCCATGCCCGCAACCAGCGTCAGCATGGTGCTGCGCGTGCGCCAGGCCACCAGTGCCGCCAGCACCGCCGCCGGTATTTGCGGGTTCATCCAGTCGAAACCGGCATTCCTGTCAGGCAACACCACAGCCGGTAGCACCAGTGCGGCAAGGACGCTGGCGGGTACATAGGCCAGCGCGCGGCGAAACAGCGGGGGGATGCGCAGCACCGTGTGCAACTCGATGAACGACAGGCGGATGGCGAATGTGCCCAGGCCGATCAGCACGAAGGTTATCCACTGGGTTGTTTCGCTCATGATGCTTCCTGTTCGGTGTGCGCTTCAGCTACGGCCTGTGCTTTCTGCCTGCTCTCGATGACCAACCCGGCGATGATGCCGCCCACGGCACCGGCCAGCAGGCCAAGGTTGTAGGGCAGGTGGGCCGCCAGCACGGCAAGCACGCCGCCGGTCAGCGCTGCGCCCAGCATGGCGCTGTTGCGGATGCCCGGTACCAGCAGCGCCAGGAACGACAACGGAATGGCAAAGCCCAGTGACCAGTCTTCCGGGATGCCCGCACCCAGATACATACCTGCCAGTACCGAGAGGTTCCACCCGAAGAACATGGTGATGGCCGTGCCGGCATAGTAGGGGTAGGCATGGCGGCCCAGCTCGCCGGTACCCATCTTCAGCGTGCACAGGGCAAAGGATTGGTCTGACAGCAGGTAAGCCATCGGCCACTTGTGGCGGCGCGGCAGATGGCCCAGGTGCGGGGCCAGGCTTGCGCTGTACATCAGGAATCGCAGGTTGATCACCAGGGCGGTGACCACCATGGTCACTGGCAGGGCGGCGTTTTGCATCAGCTGCATGACCACCATCTGCGCGGACCCTGAA
The DNA here is from genome assembly GCF_044769185.1 of Pseudomonas sp. NPDC090592. NCBI lineage: Bacteria > Pseudomonadati > Pseudomonadota > Gammaproteobacteria > Pseudomonadales > Pseudomonadaceae > Pseudomonas > Pseudomonas sp. NPDC090592. Next base: position 66,645 of record NZ_JBIVXJ010000011.1, on the reverse strand, counting down.
TAGAACAGCAAGGTCATGCCGATGGCGTCGGTGGGTGAGAGGCCCATGCCCATAGCCGTGACCCCGGTGATCAGGCCGAAGGGCACGATGCCGGAGGTCAATGGCAGGACGCTGTGAGCGCCCTGCCTGAATGCATGGGTCCTGCTTGGGTACGGCATTTTGGTTCCTTCAAGGGTGTTCCGCAAGTGCAACGTATGTACTTGCACGTTAATGCGCGTGACAGTTGGCCACAACGTCAGATTTCTGGAATAGTAGGCCTAAAAAAACTAGGTCTCACGCCATGGCTCTCGATACCCCAACCCGGCATTCCCTGCAGCTCAATGCCTTGCGCGCATTCGAGGCGTCCGCACGCCTGGGCGGCTTCGCCCGCGCTGCTCTCGAGCTCAAGGTGAGCCCCGGTGCCATCGCCGCCCTGGTCAAGACGTTGGAAAGCGAATACGGCGCGGCCTTGTTCGAGCGCCATGCCAAAGGTGTGCGCCTGACGGCGTTGGGTGAAAGCGTGAAAACCCAGTTCACCGAGGCCTTCGATGCGGTGGAGGCCGCTGCGCGCACGCTTCGGCGCCTGGCTGCACCGCAGCGGGTGCACATCGTCACCTCGCCGGCCCTGGCGCACTTGTGGATCGGGCCACGCCTGCCTGAGCTTACCCGCCTGCTGGCGCCTATCGAGATCTCGGTCACGGCAGTGGACGAGCCGCCCAACCTGAAGCGCAGCCCGTTCGACCTGTGCCTGTATTACACCGAAAAGCCCGAGCGCTGGCAGCGTCGAATCGCCACGGAAGAGGTGCTGCCCGTATGTGTACCTGCCTTGGCGGCGAGCATCACCACGCCCGAAGACCTGGTCAACGCCCGTTGCATCGCTGACGTGGGCTGGAACGACTGGGCCGTGTGGACTGGCGTCACCATGCCAGGCCACAAGTTCGTGGCCCGCGGGCCGGGGTTTTCCCTGTACTCGATAGCCTTGCAGCAAGCCCTGCTCGCGGCAGGTGTACTGATGGGGCGTAGAAGCCTGGTGCAACGCTACCTGGATAGCGGTGAACTGGTTGCGCCGATCGACTGCGCGGTGCCCTTGGGCATGACCATTGCTGCGTGGCGATTGCCAGGTGCCAAGGGCAACCAGGTGGTAGCCGCGGTCGAGGACGCGCTGTTGCATCTGGCTTAAGCGATGTTTTGCTCCGCCGACCAGCTCGCATACCAACTGCGGAACAGCGAATACTGCTGCTCGGCATAGTTGCGCTGGGCAGCGGTCAGCACGTCGGTTTCGTTGAAGTGCAGGCTGTATTCGCGGTCGCCGTTCAGCACCATCAGGTGCTTGTAGTACAGCACCAGGTCGCAGCCCTCATCGAACGACGACAGCACCGCCAGTGCCGCTTCCAGCTCGCGCGCCAGGCGGCGGGCCTTGGCGTCACCCTTGGCGGCCTGCTTGCTCAGGCTGACCAGGTGCAGTACTTCGCGCGGCAGGGCGTTGCCGATGCCGGTGATGGCGCCAGTGGCGTTGCAGTTGACGAAGCCATGCACCACCTGGGTGTCCACGCCGACCATCAGGGTCACATCGTCATCCTTGGAGGTGATGTGCTCAGCGGCGTAACGCAGGTCGGCAGCACCGCCGAACTCCTTGAAGCCGATCAGGTTGGGGAACTCACGGCGCAGCTCGAAGAACAGGTCGGCGCGGGTGGCGAAGCCGTAGTAGGGGCTGTTGTAGATCACCGCCGGCAGCTTCGGCGCGGCAGCGAGGATGGCCGAGAAATGGTGCTTCTGGGCAATCAGCGAAGCGCCGCGGCTGAGCACGCGGGGGATGACCATCAGGCCTGCGGCGCCGACCTTGGCGGCGTGGGCCGCGTGCGACACGGCTTCACGGGTGTTCACCGCGCCGGTGCCGACGATGGTCGGGATGCCGGCGGCCACCAGGCGTGCCACGCCTTCCTGGCGCTCGGCCTCGGTCAGCAGCGGCCAGTCGCCCATCGAGCCGCAGTACACCACGGCGCTCATGCCGGCCTCGATCAGCTCGCGGCCCTTGCGTACCAGGGCGTCGAAGTCGGGCTTGCGCTCGGCGGTGCACGGCGTCATCAGGGCGGGCATGGTGCCATTGAAGATATTGCTCATGGTCGTTACCTCAAAGTGTGTGATTGTTATTGGTTGCCTGGCGGCCGGCGTTGCGGGCCACGGATTCTTCGTCAACGGTGCGCAGCGACTTGCCGCGTGTCTCTTTGGCTGCCGCCACGGCAACAATCGAGATCAGCGCAGCGCCCACCAGGTACCAGGCGATAGGGGTGGAGCTGTTGTATTCCTTCAGCAAGGTCACAGCGATCAGCGGTGCCAGCGAGCCGGCCAGGATTGGCGCGACCTGGTAGCACAGCGACAGGGCGGTGTAGCGAACGTGGGTGGGGAACAGTTCAGCCATCAAGGCAGAGTAGGGCGCGTAGGTCATGGACTCGATGGCAAGGCCCAGGGTGATGGCGGCCATGATCAGCCAGTCGTTGCCGGTGTCCATCATCGGGAACCCGACAAAGCCCCAGAACGCGGTAAGCACGGCACCGATCAGGTACACCGGCTTGCGGCCGATGATGTCCGACAGGTAGCCCATCGCCGGGATCATGAAGAAGTGCAGCAGGTGGGCGCCGAACATCAGCAGCAGGATCTGTGAGGTGTCTTTGTGCACCACCAGTTTCAGGTAGGTGATGGAGAAGGTGACCACGGTGTAGTAGAGGATGTTTTCGGCAAACCGCGCGCCAATGCCGATCAGTACTTCGCGCCAGTATTGGGTGACTACTTCCACCACGCCCAGTTGTTGGCTTTCCAGCTTCTGCTGTTTGGCCTGGGCCTCCTTGAAGATTGGCGCATCATCGACCCGGGTGCGGATCCAGTAACCGATCAGCACCACCACTGCCGAGAACCAGAAGGCCACCCGCCAGCCCCAGTCCAGGAACTGCGCCTCGCTCAGGTTGGACGACAACAGCAGCAGGATGATGGTGGCGATCAGGTTACCGGCCGGCACCCCCGCTTGTGGCCAGCTGGCCCAGAAGCCACGGCGGTTGTCCGGGCTGTGCTCTGACACCAGTAGCACCGCGCCGCCCCATTCGCCGCCAAAGGCAAAGCCCTGGATCAGCCTCAGCACCACCAACAGGATGGGCGCGGCATAGCCGATGCGCTCGAAGGTAGGCAGGCACCCCATGAGGAAGGTGGTTACCCCGACCACGATCAGGCTGATCTGCAGTAAATGCTTACGGCCAACCTTGTCGCCGTAGTGGCCGAACACCAGGCCACCGATGGGGCGAGCGAGAAAGCCCACGGCGTACAGGGCAAAGGCGGCAATGATGCCGTCCATGGCACTGCCGGTCTGACGGAAGAACAACTGGCCGAAGACCAGTGCCGAGGCAGTGCCATACAGGAAGAATTCGTACCACTCGGCGACTGCGCCGGCCATGGCCGCAGCTACCACACGCTTGATGCCCGCAGGGGCTTTGTCTGCTGTGCCTGCGACATTCACTGATGCCGCCGAAGAGGGTGTGGCCATGGTTTTGCACTCCGATACGTAATTATTGGAAGAAGGAGTAGGCAGCGCGGAGCTGGCAAAACCGGCGCCGCAGATTCCTTATATGGTATTTCGTATACGATATCTAGATAAGCAAGAACGAAGCCAAACGGGCTGTGCCGCGGTGTTGATCATTGCGAGGGGGAAGGGGGCTGCTGCGCAGCCCAATCGCCGGCAAGCCAGCTCCCACAGGGATTGCGCTGGCTTTGAGTTAACGCGGTACCTGTGGGAGCTGGCTTGCCGGCGATTGGGGCGCGCAGCGCCCCCAATGCCTAGTTGTGGGGCAGGTGCTCGTACAGGCTCTGGCACACGCCATTGATGTGTTCTTCAATCAGACGCGCCGCCAGCTCGACATCGCGCGCCCGGCAGGCGGCAACAATGTCGCGGTGCTCCTGATCGGCGCGCAGCTTGCCCGCTGACAGGCTCATTTGCATGCGCAGGTAGCGTTCCACCTTGTCATGGATCGAGCGGATCAGGCCAATCAGGTAGGGCCGCCGTGCCGGTTCGTACAGGCAGGCGTGCAGGGCCCAGTTGAGATCGGCCCAGCGGCCGACGTCGTCCTCGCCGATAAACTCCGCGCAAATGGCTTCGGCTTGGGCAAAGTGTGCTTCGGTCATGTTCGGAATCGCCAGGCGAATCGCTTTCACTTCCAGCAGCACCCGTACCTCGAACATCTGCGCCAGTTCAGGTTCCGAGATGCGGGTAACCAGCGCCCCACGGTTGCGCTGAAAATCCACCAGGCCTTCGGCTTCCAGGCGTTTCAGGGCTTCGCGTACCGGGATCTTGCTGACGTTGAACGCCTGCGCCACTTCGTCCTGACGCACCGGTTCGCCTTCAGCGAGCTGGCCCGAGATGATTGCCTCGCGCAGGTGCTTGGCGATGATTTCCGACATCGAGGGCGTTGCACCCAGGTCAGTGGCTTTGAAAGACGGCAGCGGCACGGGAAATTCCAGCAATCAGGCGGTGCGGATATGTTATACGAAACGCCTTGCCAGCCATACCGGCCCCCGCCCAAGGGATTACCCCTGGCTGGCCGCCAGTGGGTCCTCATTCACTACGGTTGCAGGTGGGGTGGCCAGGGTATCGATTTTCGCCAGGGTCTTGGCCTCGACATCATCTTTCATGCGCTGGGCAATCTGCTGGTCGACCAGCTCCTTCTTCTCGGGCGGCAAGGCGTTGTACTCGTCCTCGGTCATGCCCAGTTCGCGCAGCAGCTTTTCCTTGATCATTTCGGCAGGCGATTTGGACATGTAGTCTTGAAAATCCTGCCTGGCGTTGCTGGTTTGTTCCGTGCTCGCCTCGGCAGGCTGGCCGAGGCCGCTGCCAGGGTTCTGTAACTGCACCTTGAGCTTGGCAAAGGCTTCCTCGCGGGCATCCTCGGCCTGCTGCTGCGAGGTATTACCCTGGCGGCCCTGTTGCGCCGTGGCATTGCTGGCGACTACCGGTGCACGGAACTGCGGCACATCGGCCGGAGCCTGGTCGTTGCCGGCGCGCTGTTGCTGATGGACCGTGGCCTGCCAGCCGAGGCCGTTAAGGGCGATCGTCATGAAATCCTCCTTGGAAATGTGAGCGACAGTGGGATAGGGCAAATGCCATGCCAGTCGTCAATGCCAGGAAAATAGCGCGTTGGAGCTATTCCCGGTGGCAGCAGGGTGGGCATATGCTTGCAGGTCAAAGGCATGATCTTGCCGCCTGCGGCAATTACCACCACTGTCGGCAGCCCCTTGATCGGAGCGCAGTTGCTGGGCATCAGGGAGAGCGTCCATGAATCACCAAACCAGGCCTGCACCTGCCGGCTTCAGTGAACAGCAGCTGCATACCTTGTTCGATTTGATCAGCGATGGCATCTGGGACTGGAATGCCAATACCGGCTATGTCTATCGCAACCCGGGCTGGTACGCCATGCTCGGCTACCCCAGCCACTCCATGGCTAACTCGGTACTCACCTGGGAAAGCGTGATCCACCCGCAGGACTACCCGCGGGTCATGGCGCATTTCGAGGCTTACATCAATCAGCGCAACGAACGCTACCTCATCGAGTATCGCTGCCGTTGCCACGATGGCAGCTACCTGTGGATTGAAGACAGCGGCTATACCATCGCCCACAACGAAGATGGCTCGGTGGCACGCATGCTCGGTGCGCACCGCAATATCGACGCCGCCAAGCGCCAGGTGGCGCAGTTGCAGCAGAAGAACCAGTCGCTGGAGTACCAGGTGGCCGAACGCACCCGCGAGTTGTCCTGGGTGAACCAGCAACTGCAGCGGCAACTGGACGAAAACCGGGAGTTGGCCGAGCGCGATGCGCTGACCCGCGTTGCCAACCGCTATCGGTTGGAAAAGGCTTTGCAGTCAGAGTGCGAGCGGGCGCAGCGCTTTCGCCAGCCGTTGTCGCTGATTGCCATGGATGTGGATGATTTCAAGCCGATCAACGACCGCCATGGCCATGCCCTTGGTGATGCGGCTCTGGTGCGGGTGGCCGCAAACCTGCACACCTGCCTGCGTGAACCGGACCTGCTGGCCCGATGGGGTGGCGACGAGTTCGTTACCGTACTGCCGCAGACCACGTTGGGGCAGGCGCTTGAATTGGCAGCGCGCTTGCGTCAGGCGATGGAGCAGTTGGAACCGGTGGGCGATTGCCGGCTGACCATGAGCTATGGCGTGGTGCAGTGGCAGCAAGGGGAAGACCCGCATGCGCTGCTGGCGCGGGCCGACAAGGCGCTCTATCGGGCCAAGGGCAGTGGCAAGAACGCGATAGCCGAGTAGTCCGCCGTCATTGTGGGAGCGGGCGCGCCCGCGAAACAGGCAACGCGGTGGATGGCACCGGCTTTGCCGGTGTTCGCGGGCTCGCCCGCTCCCACAGAGATTGCGCGAGCCTGGAGGTTTTGAATAAGACAGAGTCACCCACATGGACGGCGTTGGTTTCTGGATTGGTGTATGGCCTGAATGAAAAAAGACCCGCGGCGCCTCACGGCGCAGCGGGCCAAATCGGCCTTTGGCCGCTTCAGTGTCAGATATGCAGGGCGTGGCCCAGCGCACGTAGTGCCGCTTCCTGTACCGCCTCACCCAGTGTCGGGTGGGCATGGATGGTGCCGGCTACATCCTCCAGGCACGCGCCCATTTCCAGTGACTGGGCAAACGCCGTGGACAGCTCGGAAACCGCCACCCCCACCGCCTGCCAACCCAGAATCAGGTGGTTGTCCCGACGCGCCACTACGCGCACGAAACCGCTTTTCGCTTCCAGGCTCATGGCCCGGCCATTGGCGGCAAACGGGAACTGCGCGACGATGCAGTCCAGGCCTTGCTGGCTGGCCTGTTCCGGCGTCCTGCCGACTACCACCACTTCCGGGTCGGTGAAGCACACGGCGGCAATTGCCGCGGGCTCGAAGCGGCGGGCTTTGCCAGCGATGATCTCGGCAACCATCTCGCCCTGGGCCATGGCCCGGTGCGCCAGCATCGGTTCGCCGGCCACGTCGCCGATGGCCCATACGTTGTGCATGCTGGTCTGGCAACGTTCGTCGATGGCGATGGCGGCGCCGTTCATTTTCAAGTCCAGGCATTCTAGGTTGAAGCCCTGGGTGCGCGGCCGGCGGCCCACGGCTACCAGCACCTGATCGGCTTCCAGGCGCAGTTGCCCACCCTTGCCATCGTTGGCCAGCAGACAGCCATTTTCGTACCCTTCGACGCTGTGGCCGAGGTGCACGGCGATGCCCAGCTTCTTCAACGATTCGGCCACCGGGGCGGTCAGTTCGCTGTCGTAGGTCGGCAGGATGCGCTCACGCGCCTCCACCACGCTGACCTGCGCACCCAGCTTGCGGTAGGCGATGCCCAGTTCCAGGCCAATATAGCCGCCGCCCACCACCACCAGATGTTGCGGCAGGGCGTTTGGCGCCAGGGCTTCGGTCGAGGAAATGATCGGCCCGCCCAACGGCAGCATCGGCAGTTGGACACTGCTGGAACCGGTGGCCAGCAACAGGTGCTCGCACTGGATGCGTTGGCCGTCGACCTCGACCTGCTTGCCGTCGAGCACCTTTGCCCAGCCATGCACCACCTTGACCCCGTGCTTTTTCAGCAGGGCGGCCACACCGCTGGTCAGGCGGTCGACGATGCCGTCCTTCCAGGCCACGCTCTGGCCGATGTCCAGGCGTGGCGAAGTAACGCTGATGCCCAGTTGCGAGGCGCCGGTAAAGCGCGAAGTCTGGTGGAACTGCTCGGCCACATGGATCAGCGCCTTGGACGGAATGCAGCCGATGTTCAGGCAGGTACCGCCCAGTGCCTGGCCTTCCACCAGCACGGTAGGGATGCCCAGTTGCCCGGCGCGGATGGCAGCCACATAGCCGCCTGGGCCGCCGCCGATGATCAACAGGGTGGTCTGGATAGTCTGTTGCATGCTCACTCCACGAACAGGCAGGCGGGTTGTTCGAGCAGGCCGCGCACGGCCTGGATGAACAGCGCGGCGTCCATGCCATCGACCACGCGGTGGTCGAACGAGCTGGACAGGTTCATCATCTTGCGCACGACGATCTGGCCGTCGATCACCACCGGCCGCTCAACCATGCGGTTGACGCCGACAATGGCCACTTCCGGCGTATTGACCACCGGGGTGCTGACGATGCCGCCGAGCGCGCCCAGGCTGGTCAGGGTGATGGTAGAGCCGGAGAGTTCCTCGCGGCTGGCCTTGTTGCTGCGCGCTGCAAAGGCCAGGCGCGAGATCTCGCCAGCATTGGCCCACAAGCTGCCCGCTTCGGCGTGGCGCAGCACGGGCACCATCAGGCCGTTGTCGCCTTGGGTGGCGATGCCCACATGCACCGCGCCATGGCGGGTGATGACCTGGGCTTCGTCGTCATAGGTGGCGTTGATCTGCGGGAAATCGCGCAGGGCCACAACCAGTGCGCGCACCAGGAACGGCAGCAGGGTCAGCTTGCCGCGGCTGTCGCCGTGCTTGCTGTTGAGCTGCTGGCGCAACGCTTCCAGGGCGGTGACGTCGATTTCTTCCACATAGCTGAAGTGTGCGACCCGGCGCTTGGCGTCCTGCATGCGCTGGGCGATCTTGCGGCGCAGGCCGATCACCTGCACCTGCTCGCTGTCGGTGCGCTTGGCATAGCCATTGGCGGCTTGCCCGGCAGCGCTTTGCGGCTTGCTCATGAACGCATCGAGGTCTTCGTGCAGGATGCGCCCGGCCGGGCCGCTGCCGTGCACATAACGCAGCTCGATACCGGCATCCAGGGCGCGTTTGCGTACAGCCGGCGAGGCCAACGGCTTGTCGCCAGGCTGGCGTGGCACGATGGGTGCTGCCTCGTGGTTCACTGGCGCCTGATATGCGGCGGGTTTTGTTTCTTGCTGCGGTTCTGGTTTTGCCACGACAGGCGCAGCAGGCGCTTCGGCCGGCTTGGCTTGCGGCGCATCCACATGGTTGCCGCTGCCTTCTACTTCGATGCGGATCAGTTCGCTACCGACCGCCATGACTTCACCTGGCTGGCCACCCAGGGCCAGCACCTTGCCGCTGACCGGCGACGGGATTTCCACGGTGGCCTTGTCGGTCATGACATCGGCCACGACCTGGTCTTCGGCGATGACGTCGCCGACCTTGACGAACCATTCCACCAACTCGACCTGCGCGATGCCTTCGCCAATGTCCGGCATCTTGATGACGTGCGTGCCCATTCAGACCTCCATGACCTTTTTCAATGCCGCACCTACCCGCGATGGCCCTGGGAAGTAAGCCCATTCCTGCGCGTGGGGGTAGGGGGTGTCCCAACCGGTGACGCGCTCGATCGGCGCCTCCAGGTGGTGGAAGCAGTGCTCCTGCACCAGCGACACCAGTTCGGCACCGAAGCCGCAGGTACGGGTGGCCTCGTGTACCACCACGCAGCGGCCGGTCTTTTTCACCGACTCGACGATGGTGTCCAGGTCCAGCGGCCAAAGGCTGCGCAGGTCGATCACTTCGGCGTCCACACCGCTTTCTTCGGCGGCCACCTGGGCCACGTACACGGTGGTGCCATAGGTGAGCACGGTCACGTCATTACCCGGGCGGGTGATGGCGGCCTTGTCCAGTGGTACGGTGTAGTAGCCGTCGGGCACGGCACTGTGCGGGTGCTTCGCCCACGGCGTTACCGGGCGGTCGTGGTGGCCGTCGAACGGGCCGTTGTACAGGCGCTTGGGCTCCAGGAAAATCACCGGGTCGTCGCATTCGATCGAGGCAATCAACAAACCCTTGGCGTCATACGGGTTGGACGGCATGACGGTACGCAGGCCGCACACCTGGGTGAACATCGCTTCCGGGCTCTGGCTGTGGGTCTGGCCGCCATAGATGCCGCCGCCGCAGGGCATGCGCAGGGTCAGCGGGGCGATGAACTCGCCGGCCGAACGGTAACGCAGGCGGGCCATTTCAGAGACGATCTGGTCGGAGGCCGGGTAGAAGTAGTCGGCGAACTGAATCTCCACCACCGGGCGCAGGCCGTAGGCCCCCATGCCAACGGCGGTGCCGACGATGCCGCTTTCGGAGATCGGCGCATCGAACACGCGCGACTTGCCGTATTTGGTCTGCAGGCCCTCGGTGCAGCGGAACACGCCGCCGAAGTAGCCGACGTCCTGGCCGTACACCACCACGTTGTCGTCGCGCTCAAGCATGACGTCCATGGCCGAGCGCAGGGCCTGGATCATGGTCATGGTAGTAGTGGCCATGGCGGTTTCCGGGTTGATGCTGTTGTTGTGGTCGTTCATCTCAAACTCCCAGTTCCTGGCGTTGGCGGCGCAGGTGGTCGGGCATTTCCTTGTACACGTCCTCGAACATCGAGGCGGCGCTCGGGATGTGACCATTGGCCAGGGTGCCGTACTGCTCGGCTTCTTTCTGTGCGGCAATCACGGCGGCTTCGAACTCGGCCGTGGTGGCCTGGTGTTCTTCTTCCGACCAATGGCCGATCTTGATCAGGTGCTGCTTCAGGCGGGCAATCGGGTCGCCCAGCGGGAAGTGGCTCCAGTCGTCAGCCGGGCGGTACTTGGACGGGTCGTCCGAGGTCGAGTGCGGGCCGGCCCGGTAGGTGACCCATTCGATCAGGCTGGGGCCCAGGCCGCGGCGGGCGCGCTCGGCAGCCCAGCGCGAGGCGGCATACACGGCGACGAAGTCGTTGCCGTCAACCCGCAGCGAGGCGATGCCACAACCTACGCCACGGCCGGCGAAGGTGGTCGACTCGCCACCGGCAATGGCCTGGAAGGTAGAAATGGCCCACTGGTTGTTGACCACGTTGAGGATCACCGGGGCGCGGTACACATGGGCGAAGGTAAGGGCAGTGTGGAAGTCCGATTCGGCGGTGGCGCCGTCGCCGATCCACGCCGAAGCGATCTTGGTATCACCCTTGATCGCCGAGGCCATGGCCCAGCCGACCGCCTGAACGAACTGGGTCGCCAGGTTGCCACTGATGGTGAAGAAGCCGGCTTCGCGCACCGAGTACATGATCGGCAGCTGGCGGCCCTTGAGCGGGTCGCGCTCGTTGGACAGCAACTGGCAGATCATCTCGACCAGCGACACGTCGCGGGCCATCAGGATGCTTTGCTGGCGGTAGGTGGGGAAGCACATGTCGGTGCGGTTCAGCGCCAGCGCCTGGCCGCTGCCGATGGCTTCTTCGCCCAGGCTCTGCATGTAGAAGGACATCTTCTTCTGGCGCTGGGCAACCACCATGCGGCTGTCGAAAATCCGCGTCTTGAGCATGGCGCGCATGCCCTGGCGGAGGATTTGCGGGTCGATGTCTTCGGCCCATGGGCCTTGCGCGTTGCCCTGCTCGTCGAGCACGCGGACCAGGCTGTAGGACAGGTCGGCGGTGTCGGCAGCATCGACATCGACAGGGGGCTTACGGGCCTGACCTGCGTCGTTCAGGCGCAGGTAGGAAAAATCGGTCTGGCAGCCTGGCCGGCCGGTAGGCTCGGGCACATGCAAACGCAGGGGGGCGTACTCGTTCATGCTTTTTACGCTCGCTCGGGTAATTGTTTTTGTGAGCTCTGAAGCGGCCGCCGCTGAATACCGGCTTGTGACTGGTAGGTCAGCGTCACCTACATCTTAGTGGCCCGGCAGGAGAATTTTTCTCTCAAGTTGATTGCCTTTGCCGAGCGGGGCAGATAAACATTCCGCATAAACACAAAAAACCGGTGATTTTGTCTCATGCGCAAACTCGATCGTACCGATATCGGCATTCTCAACAGCCTGCAGGAGAACGCCCGCATCACCAACGCCGAGCTGGCACGCTCGGTGAACCTGTCGCCCACGCCCTGTTTCAACCGGGTGCGGGCCATGGAAGAACTGGGGGTCATCCGCCAGCAGGTGACCTTGCTGTCGCCCGAAGCGCTGGGGCTGGATGTGAACGTGTTCATCCATGTCAGCCTTGAAAAGCAGGTGGAGCAGTCGTTGCACCGCTTTGAAGAAGAAATTGCCGAGCGGCCCGAGGTGATGGAGTGCTACCTGATGACAGGCGACCCGGATTACCTGCTACGGGTGCTGCTGCCCAGCATCCAGGCGCTGGAGCGGTTTCTTGATTACCTGACGCGGTTGCCGGGAGTGGCCAACATACGGTCGAGTTTTGCCTTGAAGCAGGTGCGCTACAAGACCGCCTTGCCGTTGCCGGCCAATGGCATGACTTTGCGGGAATAGTGGTTGCTTGTGCCGGCCTCTTCGCGGGCTCGCCCGCTCCCACAGGTACTGCGCAGGTTCCGAATGCGGCGCCATCCCTGTGGGAGCGGGCAAGCCCGCGAAGAGGCCAGCACAGGCAACAAAGAGGCTGCTTGATATTTTAAACACCGCCAGCCTATGTTGTTGTCAGCGTACAACAACAAGGACAAGCGTCATGAGCACCGCTCAGCTCCAGGGCATCGATGAAATCGAATGCGTCACCCCCGACCTCAATGGCGTCCCACGCGGCAAGGTGATGACTGCCGAAGGCTTCCTCGAAGGCCGCCGCCTGCAAATGGCCCGGGGGGTGTTGCTGCAATGCATCATGGGCGGTTACCCGCCGGCAAGGTTCTACGGCAGTGACGACGGCGACCTGGCGCTGGTCGCCGAACCCAGTCAGGTCCACCGCCTGCCCTGGAGCAGCGACGGCCGCGCCCTGGCCATTTGCGACGCCAATGAACTGGATGGCCGGCCTTCGGCGCTGTCCACCCGTGGCCAGCTCAAGGCAGTGATCGCCCGCTATGCGGCGCTGGGGTTGGCACCCGTGGTAGCCACCGAGCTCGAATTCTTCGTCTTTGCCCCCAACAGCGACCCGCAGCAGCCGTTTCAGCCGCCAGTAGGCATCGATGGCCGCCGTGAGCTTGGCCATTCGGCGTTCAGTGTCAGTTCCAACAATGGCCTGCGCCCGTTCTTCAAGGAGGTGTACCAGTGCATGGCCGCGCTTGGTCTGCCGCGCGACACCTTCATGCACGAGATGGGCGTCAGCCAGTTCGAGATCAACCTGTTGCACGGCGACCCGCTGCTGCTGGCCGACCAGACCTTCCTGTTCAAGCACCTGCTCAAGGAAGTGGCGCTCAAGCATGGGCTGAGCGTGGTGTGCATGGCCAAGCCGCTGGCACGCACGCCGGGCAGTTCCATGCACATTCACCAAAGCCTGATCGAGGTGGGCAGCGGCCGTAATGTGTTCAGCGATGAGCAAGGCCTGCCGACCGACACCTTCCACCATTTCATTGGCGGCCTGCAGGCGTGCATGGCCGACTTCACTGCGCTGTTTGCGCCCAACGTCAATTCCTACCAGCGCCTGTGCCACCCCTATGCCTCGCCAAACAACGCCTGCTGGTCCGAGGACAACCGCGCCGCCGGCCTGCGCATTCCGGCCAGTGCGCCGGTAGCGCGGCGTGTTGAAAACCGCTTGCCCGGTGCCGACGCCAACCCCTACCTGGCCATCGCCGCCAGCCTGGCTGCGGGGCTGCATGGCATCGAGCAGCGCCTGCAACCTTCGCCGCCCATCCAGGGCGAGTTCGAGGTGCCCGAGCACCTGAGCCTGCCGTGTACCCTGCATGCAGCGCTGGAGCGGCTCAAGCGCAGCGCGCTGGCGCGGGAACTGTTCGGCAGCGAGTTCATCGAAGGCTACATCGCCAGCAAGACCCTGGAACTGACCGATTTCTTCGACGAGATCACCCCGTGGGAGCGCCGGGTGCTGGCGGCACAAGCCTGATCGCGACACGACCTGCACCGGACACGCCCCATAGCGTTAAATCGCCGCTGGGGGCCTGCGCCATACGGTTTTTGCCCTTATGCTGCTAGCACCCGCCACCTGATCAAGGGAGCTTTACGGGACCTATGCGAAATGTATGGAAGCCGTTTCAGTCGTTGTATTTCGCCGCGCTGATGATGCTGATCGGCTCGGGCCTGCTCAGTACCTACCTGGCCCTGCGCCTGGCGGCCGACCATGTCGACAGCCTGTGGGTGGGTGCGCTGATGGCCGCCAACTACTTTGGCCTGGCAGTTGGCGGCAAGGTCGGCCACCGGTTGATCGGCCGGGTCGGGCACATTCGCGCCTATGCCACCTGCGCCGGCATCGTTGGCGCGGCGGTGCTTGGCCATGGCCTGACCAGCTGGCTGCCGGCCTGGGTCGGGCTGCGGATGATCGTCGGCTTGGGGATGATGTGCCAATACATGGTCATCGAGAGCTGGCTCAATGAGCAGGCCGATGTGAAGCACCGCGGCGCGGTATTCAGCGGCTACATGATTGCCTCTTACCTGGGGCTGGTGCTCGGCCAGCTGATCCTGGTGGTTCACCCTGAGCTTGGCCCGGGGCTGCTGATGTTGGTGGCGATGTGCTTTGCCCTGTGCCTGGTGCCAGTGGCGATGACCCGGCGCATTCACCCGGCACCTTTGCGCCCGGCACCGATGGAGCCCAAGTTCTTCATCAAGCGCGTGCCGCAGTCGCTCAGTACGGTGTTGGGTTCGGGGTTGATCGTCGGCTCGTTCTACGGCCTGGCACCCTTGTACGCCTCCAGCCAAGGCATGACCACCGAGCAGATCGGTCTGTTCATGGGTAGCTGTATTTTTGCCGGCCTGCTGGTGCAGTGGCCGCTGGGCTGGTTGTCTGACCGTTACGACCGGGCGGTGCTGATCCGCAGCGTGGCAGTGGGCCTGGCGCTGGCCGCTGCGCCGCTGGCGATATTGCCCAGTGTGCCGCTGGAGTTGCTGTTTGGCATCGGGTTCCTGATTTCCTTGCTGCAGTTCTGTTTGTACCCTCTGGCGGTGGCGTTTTCCAATGACCATGTGGAAAGCGAGCGGCGGGTGTCGCTGACGGCCATGCTGTTGGTGACCTATGGCGTGGGCGCGTGTATCGGGCCGTTGGCGGCGGGCGTGCTGATGAAGGTGCTGGGTGCGCAGATGCTGTATGCGTTCTTCGTGTTCTTCGCCCTGGTGCTGGTATGGCGCATTCGGCCGAAAGCGGTTACCGGGTTGCATCAGGTGCAGGATGCGCCGCTGGGCCACGTGGCCATGCCGGCGGCCGGCTCGCCATTGTCGGCGGCGCTGGACCCACGGGTGGATGAGCAGACCGTGCAGGAGGTGATGCAGGCACCGGTGGCGGCTGAGGATACCGAGGATGAAGGGAAGGGGGCTGAGCCACAGGCCGCAGAGCCTGAAGAGGTCAGCAAGTCGGTGTAAGCCTGTACCGGCCTCTTCGCGGGCGCGCCCGCTCCCACAGGTATAGCGTTGGCCTCAGGCTTGGCGCGGTCCCTGTGGGAGCGGGCGTGCCCGCGAAGAGGCCGGTATAGGAAGAACACAAATGAAAACGCCACCTCATCAGGTGGCGTTTTTGCATTCAGCCGACGATCAATAATCGTCCTTGTCGAACCGCCGCGCCTCACGCTGCAGCTGGTACACAAAGCTCTCGATCTTGCGTTGTGCCTGCCCACTCAGGTTGTGGAAGCGCACACCGGCAAAAGTGGTATTGATGCGTTCTTCATAGTGCAGGTGACGCAGCTCGACCATGGTGTCCACCAGGCCCAGCGGGTTGCCCGCCTTGAAGCGCTCATACACCTGGCCCAGTTGCAGACGGTCTTCGACATTGCCTTCAAAGCGCAGCTTGCAACCTGTGGCCGAAATGTCCAGCAGCTTGCCACGCAGGGCGCCATTGCCTTTGAGGTGGGCGCCATCGAGAATGATATCGACCAGTTGCGACAGCTTCAGCGCGGCGCGGAAGGCATTGCGGCGCTGGTGGTAGGTCATCTCTTGCGGCATGGGGCCGCTGTAGCAGCGGTGGCCGTCGACTTCGGTAATCTTCAGTTCGTGGTTGCATTCCCAGGCAATACGCACGCCATCATGGAAGCCTTCGACGCGGAAGTGCTCGCCGTTCTCGATGAATTTCTCACCGTCGCGGGGGATCATCTCGTCCAGTGCCAGGGTGTTCTTTTCACGGTCCACGTGTACCACGTAGCTCTGGAAACGCTGGCTGCGGTCATGGAAGGTGATGATCAGCGGGTCGTGGCTTTCCTGCAGTTGCCGCAAGTTGGCCGCAATCTCCAAGGGGGTGTCCAGCACCTTTGGCGGTTGCGGTGCTTCGGTTTCATTGAACACGGCTTATCGTTCTCCAGGCAAAAGCGACACACGCAAGTAACGGCATTTTGCCAGTATGTTCCGTGCCTTGATAGAAAAAATCACACTTGGCTGAGGGCCCGTGGCTTGGCCAGCGGCGAGGTGCTGCCGCGGCTGTCGTAGAGCGACGGCGAGTCGCCGCCCATGAGGATCCTGATCTGGTTGTTGGTGACGTGTTGCTGGACCTGGATGATCCGGCCATTGGTCTGGTTGACCTGCTGGCACTCGTCCATCAGCTGCGACAGCATGTCGAGCCGCTGGAGCATCACCTCGCCATGGGGCGACTGCGCGGCCACCGCTTGCACGCCGGCACGATCGGCACTCAGGCCCAGGCTGCCGAGCAACTGGCTGCGGCGCTGGCCATGCTGCTCGACCAGGATGATCAGCGATTGCTTGCGCGCCAGGATCTGTTCCAGCAGCGGCATGTCGCGGCCATGCAGGGCGATCGCTTCTTTTTGCAGAAGGTCGAGCAGTTCCTGCAGCGGGGCAATGTCATCTTCGATCAGTTGCAGCAAGGTGGTGTCGTGCATGGCTAACTCTTGGCTTTTCTAGCGTCCGTGAAGTCAGCGCGCCGAACGGTCAGCGCTGGGCTTCGAAATCGAGCAGTTTGCTGGCGACCCGGCCGGCATCGACCTGATAGCTGCCATCGGCGATCGCCTGTTTCAACTCGGCCACGCGGGCACTGTTGACCACTGGCTCGTCGCGCAGCTTGTCGTTGATCTTCTGCAACTGCTGTGCCTCTTGGCTGAGGTGTACCGCTTCTCCGCTGGCGCTGGTGCCGCTGGCCGCTTCCTGGCTGGCTGCCGGTTTTTCGGCGCTGCCGGCTGCGCTGTTGCCGCGCACGCCGCCCGTGACGGACGGAGAGTTATTCAAACGACTGAAGTCGATGACCATGATCAGAAACCTCTGGGTATTTGGACGCTTGCCTTGTTTTCGGCCAACCCGAAAGAAACTTTAGGCACAAATGCATAGCCGCCTGTCAGCAAGCTCGCGAACCCGTTTTCTGACACAGTTTAGGAAATGCGGTTCCTCACTGCCAGCGTAATCTGTGGCTGGCTACATACTGACCTCGACCTGGCCCGGCCCGGTCACCCTGGCCTTGACCACCCGTTTGGAATTGAGGTTGCGTACCCGTATCTGTTCGCTCAGGCCGCCCTTGCTCAGGGCTTCGCCTGGCATGCGCACGCTGAGGCTGCCACTGCGGGCGACGATTACCACCTGGTCACCCTTGCGCACTACCTCGGCCTGTTCCAGGTGTTGTGGCGTGAGTACCTGGTCGATCACCGTGGGGCGTAGCATCTTCATGCCCACTGCCTGGTCCAGTTCGGTGAGAAAGCCCTGGCCAAGGGTGCCGACATCGCGCTCGCGCAGGGCCACGTCGCCTTCGCCCACCGTGTTGTCGCGCTTGAGCGGGCGGGTTACCACCACCACATCGCGGAACAGCCGCACGGTGGCCGGTACGAACACGGTCCATGGCGCCGCACCGTCGCAGCGTACCCGCACCGTCACCCGGCCCAGCGGCTGGGCCGGGCTTTCCAGCGACGCGTCCAGCTGCTGGCTGCACAATGGCATGCGCAGGCGTGGGTCCAGCGAGTTGACCTGGATTTCATAACGGCCGGCTGTCTGGGTGGTGGCCAGGTAATCTTCGACGGTGAATTCAAGAAACCCTTGGGTGACACCGATAAGCTGTTCAGGCAAGGTGAACGCGTCCGCTACCGTGCGAACGCCGGGCGCCAGCAGGCACAGCGTGGCCAGCGAGCCAGTCAGCAGGCGCGTCAATCGTCGGAAAAATGTCGTTTTCGTGTGCATGACGCTCAAAAAAGCAAAGCCCGTGCCGACTCGTAACCTGAGTTGCAACGAAAGGCTGAAAGATTAAGGAGTCTGGCATGGCGGGTGTTATGGATTCGGTCAACCAGCGCACGCAGCTGGTGGGGCAGAATCGCCTGGAGTTGCTGCTGTTCCGCCTCAATGGCGAACAGCTTTACGGCATCAACGTGTTCAAGGTCAGGGAAGTGCTGCAATGCCCTGCGCTGACCCTGCTGCCCAAGGCGCACCCGGTGGTGCGCGGTGTTGCCAACATTCGCGGGGCGACCATCCCGATCCTCGACTTGTCGATGGCTACCGGGTTGCGGCCGCTGCAGGAAGACACGCGCAACAGTTTCGTGATCATCACCGAGTACAACACCAAGACCCAGGGCTTTCTGGTGCACTCGGTGGAGCGCATCGTCAACATGAACTGGGAGGAGATCCATCCGCCACCCAAGGGGACGGGCCGCGATCACTACCTGACAGCGGTCACCCGGGTGGACAACCGCATGGTCGAGATCATCGACGTGGAGAAGGTGCTGGCCGAAGTGTCGCCGTCTTCCGAGTCGGTGTCGGCCGGGGTGATCGATGCCGAGGTGCAGGACAAGGCCGTGCTGATGCGCGTGCTCACCGTCGACGATTCGTCGGTGGCGCGCAAGCAGGTCAGCCGCTGCCTGCAGACCGTAGGGGTGGAAGTGGTGGCGCTCAATGACGGCCGTCAGGCCCTGAACTACCTGCGCCAGCTGGTGGATGAGGGCAAAAAGCCGGAAGAAGAGTTCCTGATGATGATCTCGGACATTGAAATGCCGGAAATGGACGGCTATACGCTAACGGCAGAGATCCGTAGCGACCCGCGCATGCAAAAATTGCACATCTGCCTGCATACTTCGCTTTCCGGGGTATTCAACCAGGCAATGGTCAAGAAGGTCGGCGCCGATGACTTCCTGGCCAAGTTCAAGCCGGACGACCTGGCCCAGCGGGTGGTCGACCGGATCAAGGCAGCGCATTGAAGCAGCCGGGGCTAGCCCCGGCACCAGTGATTGAAAAGAGGCGGCAGTAGTGTCTACGGGTAATTTGGATTTCGAACAGTTCCGGGTATTCCTGGAGAAAGCCTGTGGCATCCTGCTGGGCGAGAATAAGCAGTACCTGGTTTCCAGCCGTCTCAACAAGCTGATGGAGCAACAGGGTATCAAGAGCCTGGGCGAGCTGGTGCAGCGCATCCAGGCCCAGCCGCGCGCCGGTTTGCGCGAGCAGGTGGTGGATGCGATGACCACCAACGAGACCCTGTGGTTTCGCGACACTTACCCGTTCGAGGTGCTGAAGAACAAGGTGATCCCCGAGTTCATCCGCAACAACCCGGGCCAGCGCCTGCGCATGTGGTCGGCGGCCTGTTCGTCGGGGCAGGAGCCTTACTCCATTTCCATGGCCATCGATGAGTTCGAGCGCAGCAACCTTGGGCAGTTGAAGATGGGCGCGCAGATTGTGGCCACCGACCTGTCCGGCACCATGCTGACCAACTGCAAGACCGGCGAATACGACAGCCTGGCGATTGCCCGCGGCCTGTCCCAGGAGCGCCTGCAGCGCTACTTCGACCCCAAGGGGCCGGGGCGCTGGGCGGTCAAGCCGGCCATTCGCAGCCGCGTCGAGTTCCGCTCGTTCAACCTGCTCGACAGTTATGCCAGCCTGGGCAAGTTCGATATCGTGTTCTGCCGCAACGTGCTGATCTACTTCTCGGCGCAGGTGAAGCGCGACATTCTGCTGCGTATTCACAGCACACTGAAGCCGGGTGGCTACCTGTTCCTCGGCGCCTCGGAGGCGCTGAACGGGTTGCCGGACCATTACCAGATGGTGCAGTGCAGCCCGGGGATCATTTACCAGGCCAAGTAGGGTTTGCCTTTAGGGTTGTGGTGGCTGTGAGATCGAGCGCCGCCCGCGCGGCGCTTCGCGGGGCAAGCCCGCTCCCACATTTGTTGCAACGTGCCGAACCTGACAGGCCATGGTTGTCAGTCTTGTTGGGTTGGCTGGATTTCTGAGTTGGCATTGCTGCCGCCCCACTTGTCTCAAGCCATGCACCAAGGCTGACAACGCCTCTTTCACAGACATGGCCACGTTGCAGCAAATGTGGGAGCGGGCTTGCCCCGCGAAGCGCCGCGCGGGCGGCGCTCGATCTCACAAGCGCAGAAAGTGTCAAGGCGAACGCCGCGAAGCTCCAAATCCTGACGTCAATTTTTTGGTTTGCCGCTTTTGCCGCCCGGCAATTGCCGCTTTCGCCGCCCAAGGCGGAAGGCCTTTGCCGCTTTTCTGGCATCACCCTGACAGCACCACACCCCGCAGCCCTGCAAATCCGGGCTTTTCATGGGTTGGCACAGCCCTTGCTATACCTTGCTCAACGAAATTCCGGTCAACCTCTGAAGGTTTCCCCGACATGAGCATCAGCTTCGACAAGGCGCTTGGTATCCACGAAAAGGCCATGAGTTTCCGCGCCCAGCGCGCCGAAGTGCTGGCCAACAACATTGCCAACGCCGACACGCCCAACTACAAGGCGCGTGACATGGACTTTTCTTCGGTGCTCGCTGCCGAGACCAGCAAGCAGCAAAGCGGCCGCTTCGCCATGGACCGGACCAACAGCCGGCACATCGAAGCCGAAGGCCTTGCCATTGCAGCGGATGACACGCTCAAGTACCGCACGCCACTGCAGCCGTCGATCGACCAGAACACCGTGGACGCGCAGATCGAGCAATCGAACTACACCGAAAACGCCATTGGCTTCCAGGCCAGCTTCACCTTGCTCAACAGTAAATTCAAAGGGCTGGTTTCTGCCCTGCGCGGAGAATGACCATGTCCCTTTCCAGTGTTTTCAACATTGCCGGTAGCGGCATGAGCGCGCAGAACACGCGCCTGAACACCGTTGCTTCCAACATTGCCAACGCCGAGACCGTCTCTTCGAGCATCGACCAGACCTATCGCGCCCGTCACCCGGTGTTCGCCACCACCTTCCAGGATGCCCAGGCCGGCGTCAGCCAGTCGCTGTTCGAAGACCAGGGCGAGGCAGGGCAGGGTGTGCAGGTAAAAGGTATCGTCGAGGACCAGAGCACGCTGGAGGCGCGCTACGAGCCAAACCACCCGGCAGCGAACAAGGACGGCTACGTCTACTACCCGAATGTCAACGTGGTCGAGGAGATGGCCGACATGATCTCCGCCAGCCGTGCGTTCCAGACCAACGCCGAGCTGATGAACACGGCCAAGAGCATGATGCAGAAAGTCCTGACCCTGGGGCAGTGATAGGAAGCCGATATGACCACTACCAACTCCACCAGCGACGTCAGTAGCGCTTACCTGACATCGCTGCAAAAGCAGACGTCGAAGACCAACAGCAACACCGGCGCCGCCGGCAGTGCGCTGGGCAAGGATGCGTTCCTGCAGCTGCTGGTTACCCAGATGAAGAACCAAAACCCGCTCGATCCGCAGGAAAACGGCGAGTTCGTGGCGCAGTTGGCGCAGTTCAGCAGCCTCGAAAGCATGCAGTCGCTGAATGATTCGGTGACCTATATCGCCGCAGGGCTGCAGTCTTCCCAGGCCCTGCAGGCGTCGTCACTGGTCGGGCGCAATGTGATCGTCCAGACCGACAAGGCCGTCGTCGACACCAGCAAGGACATGAAGGGTTCGGTCAACCTGACCTCGTCCAGTACCGCCACTTCGGTGGGTATCTACGACAAGGACGACAAGCTGGTCCGCACCCTCGACCTGGGGACGCAGAAGGCCGGCAAGGTCGACTTCACCTGGGATGGCCTGGACGACGACGGTGAAGCCGTGGCAGCGGGTACCTTTACCTTCAAGGCCACTGCATCGATCGATGGCAAGGCTACGGCCATGACTACCAACCTGCCGGCCTCGGTCACCAGTGTGACCATGGGCACCAACGGTTCGGAAATGACCCTCAACCTGGCCGGGCTGGGCAGTGTTGCGCTTTCCAAAATCCAAAGCATCGGCATCTAGGGCCTGAGCAAAACGACAGGAGTTACACATGTCTTTCAATATCGGCCTTAGCGGCCTCTATGCAGCAAACAAGGCCCTGAACGTTACCGGCAACAACATTGCCAACGTTGCCACCACCGGCTTCAAGTCGTCGCGCGCCGAGTTCGCCGACCAGTACTCCAACTCCATTCGCGGCACCAGCGCCGGCAAGAACATCGTCGGCACCGGCGTCAAGACTGCCGCCGTGTCGCAGATGTTCACCGCGGGCAACATCAATGGCACCGGCCAGGCGCTGGACATGGCTATCGATGGCAACGGCTTTTTTGCCTTGAACGACAATGGCTCGAAAATCTATACCCGTGCCGGCGCTTTCTACAGCGACAAGGACGGCTATGTGGTCAATTCCTCGGGCGCCAACCTGCAAGGTTATGCCGTGGATGCCAACGGCAAGATCATCCAGGGTGTGCTGACCAACCTGCAGATCGATACCTCGAACCTGACGCCGAACCCGACCGGGAAAATTTCCGAGAACGTCAACCTGAACTCCAGTGCTACCGCGCCGACAGTTTCGCCGTTCGACCCGACCAATACCGGTACCTACAACTACACGTTCAACACCGACGTGTACGACAGCCAGGGTAACGCGCACCAGTTGAACCAGTATTTCGTCAAGGATGCCGGCAGCAACTCGTGGACCATGTACACCACCATCGACGGCCGCAACCCGGCCGACCCGACCTCGACCACGCCGCTGGCCAACAAGCTGCCGTTCAAGTCTGACGGCACCCTGGATACTGCGGCGATGACTGCGGGCCCGGTTGCCGGTGGCCTTACCATCGACGCCAACAAGACGTTCAGCCTCAACAACTGGATCCCGGCGCAGAAGAACGCCGCCGGCGTGTGGGGTGCCAACGGTGCCGTCGCCAACGTGGCGGGGGTCAACCTGGACATGCTGGGCACCACCCAGTACAACGCCGCATCCGCCACCACCGCCAAGAGCCAGGATGGCTTCGCCACCGGCGAGCTGTCGGGCCTGACCATCGACCAGAGCGGTAACATGTTCGCCAACTTCACCAACGGCCAGGACAAGATCATCGGCCAGGTGGCGATTGCCAACTTTGCCAACCTGCAGGGCCTGACCCCGATTGGCGGCACTGCCTGGAAAGAGTCCTACGCCTCCGGCGTGCCGGTGATCGGCGCACCTGACACAGGTACCCTGGGCCAGATTACTGGCGGCTCGCTGGAAGACTCCAACGTCGACCTGACCGGTGAGCTGGTCAACCTGATCAAGGCGCAGAGCAACTACCAGGCAAACGCCAAGACCATTTCCACTGAAAGCACCATCATGCAGACCATCATCCAGATGACCTGATGGTCGTTTGTTGATCTGGTGTCGTGTGTAATTGGGGCTGCTTTGCAGCCCATCGCGACGCAAGGCCGCTCCTACAGGAGATCGCGTTCCCTGTAGGAGCGGCCTTGCGTCGCGATGGGCCGCGAAGCGGCCCCAAAATCTGAAAGGTTCACACCCATGAAACGGCTAATGCTCACAGCCCTCCTGGCCATGGCTATCACTTCGCCGCTCTCGGCCGCCCCCGCACCGTTCTACCAATGGCAAAGCCTGGCCACCGGCCGTTACATGTGCTCGGCCAACAATCCAGGCGAAGGCTGGGTACGCCATTCCGGCCCCTACAACAACGCCGCGTGCCGCACCTTCTGAACCGACCATTGCCGCAGGCGGCAAACATCCGCCGACAAACTGACGTTTGTTGCCCCTCGCTGTCCTGAAAACCCCGAAAACAGGCGCTTTCAGACTTGGTTCGATTATTGCTTCGAACCTGCCCAGTGACAGCGCGGCAGCGACGCGCAGAGGAGATACTGTGGACAAGTTGCTTTATGTGGCCATGACCGGCGCCAGCCAGAACGCGCTGGCGCAAAAGGCCCACGCCAACAACCTGGCGAACATTTCCACCAACGGTTTTCAACGTGATCTGGAACAGGCCCGCTCGATGCCGGTGTTCGGCGACAGCTTTCCGGCGCGTGCCTTTGCCATGACCGAGCGCCCGGCCACCGACTTCAGTGAAGGCCCGTTGGTCGAGACCGGTCGTGACCTGGATGTTGCCGTGACCGGTAAAGGTTTCATTGCCGTGCAGGCACCGGACGGCAGCGAAGCCTATGTGCGCACCGGTAGCCTGAACATCGACGCCCTCGGCGTGCTGCGTGCCGGCAATGGCATGCCGGTGATCGGCAACGGTGGCCCGATCGCCATCCCGCCAGAGCAGAAGGTGGAAGTGGGCGCCGACGGCACCCTCAGCATCCGCTCCATGGGTGAAGGCCCGCGGGTAATGGCCGAGGTCGACCGCATAAAGCTGGTCAACCCGGATACCAAAGGCCTGACAAAGGGCCTGGACGGCCTGATCCATACCACCACTGGCCAGCCGGCCGATGCCGACGTCAATGTGCGCGTGGTGTCGGGCTTCCTGGAGGGCAGCAACGTCAACGCTGTCGAGGAAATGACCTCGGTGCTGGCGCTGTCCCGCCAGTTCGAACTGCACGTCAAGATGATGAACACGGCCAAGGAAGGCGACGAAGCCATGGCTCGGGTTTTGCAAATCGGCTAATCACTTTTGAACGGGTGCCGTAAAACAGGCGCACGAGGAGAACTTACATGCTTCCGGCTCTTTGGGTCGCTAAAACCGGCCTGTCCGCCCAGGACACTAACCTGACGGTCATTTCCAACAACCTGGCCAACGTCTCCACCACTGGCTTCAAGCGTGATCGCGCCGAGTTTGCGGACCTGCTGTACCAGATCAAGCGCCAGCCAGGCGCCCAGTCGACCCAGGACAGCGAGCTGCCTTCGGGCCTGCAGGTCGGTACCGGTGTGCGCATTGTCGGTACCCAGAAAAGCTTCGTTGCCGGCAGCCTGCAAACCACCGAAAACCCGTTGGACATGGCGGTCAACGGCCGTGGCTTCTTCCAGATCCTGCAGCCGGACGGCACCGTGTCGTACACCCGTGACGGCACCTTCCACCTGAACTCCGACGGCCAGATCGTTACCGCCAACGGCTATGCACTGGAGCCTGCCGTGGTCGTGCCGAACGACGCGCAAACCTTCACCGTTGGCCAGGACGGCACCGTGTCGATCACCACGGCCGGCAACCCGGCGGCGCAGGTGATCGGCAACATCCAGACCGCCGACTTCATCAACCCGGCCGGCCTGCAGGCCATCGGCGACAACCTGTTCCTGGAGACTGCCGCCAGTGGCGCGCCGCAAGTCGGCACCCCGGGCCTGAACGGTTTCGGCACCACCCAGCAGCAAACCCTGGAAAACTCCAACGTCAGCACGGTGGAGGAGTTGGTGAACATGATCACCACCCAGCGCGCCTACGAGATGAACTCCAAGGTCATCTCCACCGCCGACCAGATGCTGTCGTTCGTGACCCAGCAGCTCTAAGCCCTGTCGCTTCGTTACACCCGTGAGGTATGCACCATGAATCGTCTGTTGTCCGTGTTCGCCCTGGGGGGGGCGGTGTTGCTGGCAGGTTGCGTCGGCCCGACGCCCAAGCCCAACGACCCGTACTACGCGCCGGTATTGCCGCGCACCCCGTTGCCGGCAGCGGCCAACAACGGTTCGATCTACCAGGCCGGCTTCGAGCAGAACCTGTACAGCGACCGCAAGGCGTTCAGGGTAGGTGACATCATCACCATCACCCTCAACGAGAAAACCTCGGCCAGCAAGAACGCAGGTTCGCAAATTGCCAAGACCAGCAAGACTGATATTGGCCTGACCTCGTTGTTTGGCAGCACGCCCAACACCAACAACCCGTTCGGCGGCGGTGACCTTTCGCTGGAGGCGGGTTACAGCGGTGATCGTGCGACCAAGGGCGACAGCAAGGCCACCCAAGGTAATACCCTGACCGGCTCGATTACTGTCACCGTGGCCGAAGTACTGCCCAACGGCATCATCGCGGTGCGCGGCGAGAAGTGGCTGACCCTGAACACCGGTGAAGAGCTGGTGCGCATTGCCGGCATGGTCCGCGCCGACGATATCGCCACCGACAACACCGTGCCGTCCACCCGTGTGGCCGATGCGCGCATCACCTATTCCGGTACCGGCTCGTTTGCCGATGCCAGCCAGCCCGGTTGGCTGGACCGCTTCTTCATCAGCCCGCTTTGGCCTTTCTGAGTACGGATGACCATGTTCAACGTGAGGCAGCTGATTGCCGCAACCCTGCTCCTGTCCTGTGCCTTCGGTGCGCAGGCAGAGCGCCTGAAGGACATTGCCAGCATCTCTGGCGTGCGTTCCAACCAGTTGATCGGTTACGGCCTGGTGGTAGGGCTTAATGGTACGGGTGACCAGACCACCCAGACGCCGTTCACCCTGCAAACCTTCAACAACATGCTGTCGCAGTTCGGCATCAAGGTACCCGCCGGGTCCGGCAACGTGCAGCTGAAGAACGTTGCGGCCGTATCGGTGCATGCCGACCTGCCGGCGTTCGCCAAGCCCGGTCAGGTGGTGGACATTACCGTGTCGTCGATCGGTAACTCCAAGAGCCTGCGCGGCGGCAGCCTGCTGATGACCCCGCTCAAGGGTATCGACGGCAACGTCTACGCCATTGCCCAGGGCAACCTGGTGGTGGGGGGCTTTGATGCAGAAGGCCGTGACGGTTCGAAGATCACCGTCAACGTTCCGTCGGCCGGTCGCATCCCCGGTGGTGCCAGCGTAGAGCGGGCTGTGCCGAGCGGCTTCAACCAGGGCAATACCCTGACCCTGAACCTGAACCGCCCCGACTTCACCACTGCCAAGCGCGTCGTCGACAAGGTCAACGAGCTGCTTGGTCCGGGCGTGGCCCAGGCGGTAGATGGTGGTTCGGTGCGGGTCAGTGCACCGATGGACCCGAGCCAGCGGGTGGACTACCTGTCGATCCTCGAAAACCTCGAAATCGATCCGGGCCAGGCAGTGGCCAAGGTGATCATCAACTCGCGTACCGGCACCATCGTCATCGGCCAGAACGTCAAGGTGTCGCCGGCCGCGGTGACCCACGGCAGCCTGACCGTGACCATTACCGAAGACCCGATTGTCAGTCAGCCGGGGGCCTTCTCCAATGGCCAGACAGCCGTGGTGCCACGTTCGCGGGTGAACGCCGAGCAGGAAGCCAAGCCGATGTTCAAGTTCGGCCCGGGCACCACCCTGGATGAGATCGTCCGGGCGGTGAACCAGGTAGGCGCAGCGCCGGGCGACCTGATGGCCATCCTCGAAGCCCTGAAACAGGCCGGCGCCTTGCAGGCCGACCTGATCGTGATCTGAGGACGGCGCGGATGAATATCAAAAGCCAGGTCTCCGGCAGTGCCGACAGCGGTGCCTATACCGACCTCAACCGCCTGAGCGCGCTCAAGCACGGTGACCGCGACAGCGAGGCCAACGTGCGCAAAGTGGCCCAGGAGTTCGAATCGCTGTTCATCAGCGAAATGCTCAAGGCTTCGCGCAAGGCCAGCGACGTGCTGGCCGATGACAACCCGATGAACACCGAAACGGTCAAGCAGTACCGCGACATGTACGACCAGCAACTGGCTGTGAGCATGTCCCGCGAGGGTGGCGGTATTGGCCTGCAGGACGTACTGGTGCGCCAGTTGACCAAGGGCCGCAGTGCGTCGATAAATACCAGCCCGTTCCCGCGTGCCGATGGCAGTGGCCCGGCGCTATGGGGCAACAAGGTGGCGGAGCCGGTGCATGCCACGCAGTCGTCCGCCACTCGCAACGACGTTGCTGCGCTCAACTCGCGGCGCCTGGCTTTGCCGAGCAAGCTCACCGACCGCCTGCTGGCCGGCATCGTGCCATCGGCGGACACCGCCAATACTGCGGCCGTGCCTGCCCGTGACGGGCAGCAAGTGGCCAAGGCCTTTGCCGTACCGGACAACGGCTTGCGCATTGTCGGCCGCGCCGTGGCCCAGCCGCCGCTGGCGCCGAACAAGGCCTTTGCCGACAGCGACGAATTCATTGCGACCATGCTGCCGATGGCCGAGCAGGCTGCCAAGCGCATTGGTATCGACCCGCGTTACCTGGTGGCCCAGGCCGCGCTGGAAACCGGCTGGGGTAAATCGGTAATGCGTAATACCGATGGCAGCAGCAGCCACAACCTGTTTGGCATCAAGGCCAGCAGCAGCTGGCAGGGCGAGCAGGCGCGGGCGATTACCAGCGAGTTCCGCGATGGCCAGTTCGTCAAGGAAACGGCTGCATTCCGCAGTTACGACTCGTACCAGGACAGCTTCCACGACCTGGTCAGCCTGCTACAGAGCAATTCCCGCTATCAAGATGCGCTGGATTCGGCCGATAACCCTGAACAGTTTGCAAGAGAGCTGCAAAAGGCAGGTTATGCGACCGACCCGGGCTATGCGAAGAAGATCATCAGCATCGCCCAGCAAATGCAGTCAACCCCGCAATACGCCATGGCTGGCAGAACCACGAATCTATAAAAGGACTAAATCATGTCGAGCCTGATTTCGATCGGCCTGAGTGGCCTGAGTGCCAGCCAGGCGGCATTGTCGGTAACCAGTAACAACATCGCCAACGCCGCGACCAGTGGCTATTCGCGCCAGCAGACGATTCAGGCTGCGGGGCCTTCGCACAATATCGGCGCGGGGTTCCTGGGTACCGGTACCACGCTGGCGGACGTGCGCCGCATCTACAGCTCGTACCTGGACAACCAGCTGCAGACTGCCACCTCGCTGCAGGCAGACTCGGCCACCTTCCAGGACCAGATCACCAGCATCGACAAGTTGCTGGCCGACCGCGACACCGGTATCAGCTCGGTGCTTACCGCGTTCTTCTCGGCCCTGCAGACCGCTGCGGCCAAGCCGGGCGATGTTGCCTCGCGGCAGCTGCTGCTGACCCAGGCGCAAACCTTGAGCAACCGTTTCAACGCGGTGAGCACGCAGCTGTCGCAGCAGAACGACACGATCAACTCGCAGCTCGACACCATGGCGGGGCAGGTCAACAAACTCACTGCCAACATTGCCGAGTACAACAAGCAGATCGCCGCGGCTTCGGGCACTGGCAATACCCCCAACAGCCTGCTGGATGCGCGCAGCGAAGCGGTGCGCCAGCTTAACGAGCTGGTTGGCGTGACCGTGCAGGAGCGCGACGGCAACTACGATGTGTACCTGGGCAGTGGCCAGTCGCTGGTCACCGGCAACAAGGCCAACACCCTGTCGGTGCAGCCGGGTACGGCCGACAAGAGCCAGGCCAGCTTGCGCATCAACTACGAGTCGTTCAGCTCCGACGTGACCTCGGTGGTGACCGGTGGCTCGATCGGCGGCCTGCTGCGCTATCGCCAGGATGTGCTGACGCCGTCGATGAACGAGCTGGGCCGTGTGGCCCTGGTGGTGTCTGACAGCATCAACAGCCAGCTGGGGCAGGGCCTGGATGCCAATGGCCAGTTCGGCAGCTCGCTGTTCTCCAGCATCAACAGCGCCACCGCCGTTGCCCAGCGCAGCCTGGCCTCGTCGAACAACAGCTCAGGCTCCGGCAACCTGGATGTGACCATCGCCAACAGTGGTGCGCTGACCACCTACGACTACGAGGTGAAGTTCACCAGCGCCAACCAGTACAGCGTGCGCCGTTCCGACGGCACCGACATGGGCAGCTTCGACCTCAGCGCCGACCCGGCACCGGTGATCGACGGCTTCAGCCTGTCGCTGAACGGTGGCGGCCTGTCGGCAGGCGACAGCTTCAAGGTGATCCCCACCCGTGCAGCGGCTGGCAGCATCACCACCACCCTGACCGATGCCAACAAACTGGCCTTTGCCGGGCCGATCAGCGCGACCTCGGGCAGTGGCAACAGCGGCACTGGCACCATCACCCAGCCTACCCTGAGCGAATCGCTGGATATCTACGGCGGTGCCGACACCGCGCTGATCCAGCAGTCGATTCGCGACTCGATGCCGGTGCGCGTGGTGTTCGATGCGGCCAGTGGTGGCTCGCAGGGCTACAAGCTGTACGATTCCAAAGGTACGCAGATTGGTACCGGCAGCGTGGTGCCCGGCCAGGACAACAAGCTGTCCATTTCCGTGCCGATGCGCGACAGCAGTGGCAACCCGATCCTCGATGGCAGCGGTAACCCGCGTAGCTTTGCGGTGGAGACCACCATTGGCGGCAGCCCGGCCACCAACGACAGCTTCACCCTGGCGTTCAATGCCGACGGCAAGGCCGACAACCGCAACGCCACGGCGCTGCTGGGCCTGCAGACCAAGTCGACGGTGAATACCGGTTCCGGTGGTGGTACCAGCTTCACCTCGGCCTATGCCTCGCTGGTCGAGCGCGTGGGTGCCAAGGCCAATCAGGCGTCCATCGACACCACGGCAACCGAGGCGGTGCTCAAGTCCGCCAGCGAAAGCCGTAGCGCGGTGTCGGGCGTCAACCTCGATGACGAGGCGGCCAGCCTGGTGAAGTTCCAGCACTACTACACGGCGTCGTCGCAGATCATCAAGGCGGCGCAAGAAACCTTCAGCACCCTGATCAATGCCTTGTAAGGAGTAGACGATCGTGCGTATTTCCACTGCCCAGTTCTATGAGGCCAGCGCCAGTAGCTACTCCAAGAACTTCTCCAGCATGAACAAGACCAACGATCAGGTCACGTCGGGCATTCGCATCCAGACTGCCGCCGACGACCCGGTCGGCGCGGCGCGCCTGTTGCTGCTGCAACAGCAGCAGTCGCTGCTGGACCAGTACAGCGGCAACATCAACACCGTGAGCAACGCCCTGTTGCAGCAGGAGAGCGTGCTCTCCACCATCAACGATGCCATGCAGCGCGCCAGCGAACTGGCGATCCGCGCCGGTGGCGCGGGGGTGACCGATTCTGACCGCGTGGCCATCAGCACCGAGCTGAAGGAGATCGAGGCGAACATCTTCGGCCTGCTCAACTCGCGGGATGCCAACGGCGACTACATGTTCGGCGGCTCCAAGAGCACGACGCAGCCCTATGTGCGCAACTCCGATGGTACCTACAGCTATCAGGGCGACCAGACCCAGCTGAGCCTGCAGGTCTCCGATACCCTGAACCTGGCCACCAACGACAGCGGTTTCAGTATTTTCGACTCGGCCAGCAACAAGAGCCGTACCCAGTCGACCCTGCTGGTGCCGGCCACCGACGATGGCGTGGTAGGTGTTTCGCCAGGGCTGATGACCTCCAGCACCAGCTACAACAACAGCTTCACGGCCGGCCAGCCCTACAAGCTGACCTTCACCAGCGCGACCCAATACACCATCACTGACGCCAACGGCAACGACGTCACCTCTGAAACTGCCACCAACGGTACCTTCGACAGCAAGACCGAGGGTGCCAACCGCATTGCATTGCGCGGCGTGGAGTTCGAGATCACCGTCACGCTGGAAGAGGGCGCCGATGCCGACGCCGCAGTGGCAGGCCGCGCATTTTCCCTGGAGGCGCGCCCGGACTCGTTCAATACCACCCGTAACGGCGCCAACACGTCCACTGCCCAGGTCACCAGCAGCAGCGTGACCGACGAAGCGGCCTATCGCAGCACCTTCCCCAGCAATGGCGGGGTGATCAAGTTCACCGGCCCGGGCGCTTATGAGTTCTACGCCCAGCCGCTGACGGCTGACAGCAAACCGGTGGCCAGTGGTACCTTTACTGCGCCGTCGTTGACGGTGGCTGGCGTGACCTACCAGGTGTCGGGTTCGCCAGAGGCGGGTGACCAGTTTGCGGTTACCGCCAACACCCACCAGAACCAGAATGTGCTGGAAACCATCAGCCAGCTGCGCGCAGCGCTGGATACGCCAGTGACCGGTGCTGGCGCGGCCAATGCAATGAAGGATGCGGCGGCTTCGGCAATTGCCAACCTGGCCAGTGCCCGTGAGCAGGTAGATATTACCCGTGGCTCGATCGGTGCCCGTGGCAACTCGCTGGAGAT
Organism: Pseudomonas sp. NPDC090592; assembly: GCF_044769185.1. Taxonomy (NCBI): domain Bacteria; kingdom Pseudomonadati; phylum Pseudomonadota; class Gammaproteobacteria; order Pseudomonadales; family Pseudomonadaceae; genus Pseudomonas; species Pseudomonas sp. NPDC090592. The sequence continues at coordinate 34,858 of NZ_JBIVXJ010000011.1, read as the reverse complement.
CCAGCGCCAGGAGAACACCAGCCTGGGCCTGGCCAACAAGACCACCCAGAACGCCATCGGCAACACCGACATGTCGCAGGCAGCCATCACCCTGACCTTGCAGCAGGCGATGCTTGAGGCCTCGCAGCTGGCCTTCTCGCGCATTTCGCAGCTGAGCCTGTTCAACAAGCTCTAAGCTGACTTTTCGATCACTGGGGCCGCTTTGCGCCCCTTCGCGGGCTTGCCCGCTCCCACAGGTTTTGCGTGCGCTTGAAGCTGCGCATTCCCTGTGGGAGCGGGCAAGCCCGCGAAGGGGCGCAAAGCGGCCCCAGCGTTTTCAAGCCTGCGAAAATTCCGCTCCCCACACCCTCTGCAAGGCTTTCGCAGCATTTCAATGTGACCAATGAGTCAAAACGGTCATCTTCCCTGTATTCTATGCAGCAGCTGTTGCAGCATTTTGTTACCGGTGGGCAGGTGAGCGCTGCCTTCAACCCCTGGCAGTCATGCCCCGGTATTTGGCGCCCTCAATTCATCGAGTGGTGGTCTTTGGCTGTTTTCATTGGGAAGCCAGAATGATTGGCATCAAAAGCATCGCGAGTTACGTGCCCACCGCTGGCCTGGACAACTACGTTCAGGGTGCGAAGTTTGGCAAGGACGAAGAGTTCATGTTCGGCAAGATCGGCGCGTCGTTCCTGCCGCGCAAGGCCGAAGAGCAGGAAACCTCCGACCTGTGCGTAGAAGCCGCCCGGGCCCTGTTCGCCAGCAACCCGGACCTTGACCCGCAGTCGATCGATGCGTTGATCGTGGTCACCCAGAACGGTGACGAGGAAGGGCTGCCACACACCGCTGCCATCGTTCAGAGCAAGCTCGGCCTGTCTACCCGCGTGGCGGCGTTCGACGTGTCGCTGGGTTGCTCCGGCTACGTGTATGGCCTGTACGCGATCAAGGGCTTCATGGAGGCGGCAGGGCTGAAGAACGGCCTGCTGATCACTGCCGACCCGTATTCGAAGATCGTCGACCCGGAAGACCGCAACACCACCATGCTGTTCGGCGACGCCGCCACGGCTACCTGGATGGGTGAAAACGCGGTATGGAACCTGGGTCAGGCGCGTTTCGGCACTGACGGTTCCGGTGCCGAGCACCTGAAGGTGACGGACGGCAAGTTCTTCATGAACGGCCGCCAGGTGTTCAACTTTGCCTTGGTCAAGGTGCCGGCGCACCTGCACGAGTTGCTGGATGCCAGCGGCCTGAAGTCCTCGGACATCGACGCCTTCTGCATCCACCAGGGCAGTGCTGCGATTGTTGACGCCGTGGCCCGTCGCTTTGAAGAGCAGCACCCCGAGAAGTTCGTGAAGGACATGCTGGAAACCGGTAATACCGTGTCTTCCAGCGTGCCGCTGCTGTTGCAGAAGCACATGCTCGACGGCAGCTGGAAGCGCGTGGCTATCAGCGGCTTTGGCGTGGGCCTGTCGTGGGGTTCGGCCATTCTCTATCGCGACTGATCTTCAGCAGCTTCACAAAAAGCGCCCGGCGGCCACCGCCCGGCGCTTTTTTCATGCCTGTAAAAATATTCGCAGATCCGTGTGCGATCCCTGTGGGAGCGGGCTTGCCCGCGAACACCGGCAAAGCCGGTGCCATCCACTGAGGCGCCTTCTTCGCGGGCATGCCCGCTCCCACAAGGGTGGCGGCGGAGCCTGGAGTTGCTTTTTGACGCCAATAAACCGCCCTTAACCCCTTGATTTCTCGAGGCTGGCCCGCTGCCAGCATTTTTTTTTCGAAAAAGCCCTCAAGCAACCCGCGCACCCGACGATAACTATTACGAAGGTTCTCTAGGCCAGTCCGGCGGTTGCCAAGGCCGGAAGCCGCAGTACCCATCCAACGAGGATTTCGTCATGGCTTTAACTGTAAACACCAACATTGCGTCGATCACCACTCAGGGCAACCTGACCAAGGCTAGCAACGCTCAGACCACTTCGATGCAGCGTCTGTCCTCGGGTCTGCGTATCAACAGCGCTAAAGACGACGCTGCAGGCCTGCAGATCGCCAACCGTCTGACCAGCCAGATCAACGGCCTGGGCCAGGCAGTGAAGAACGCCAACGACGGTATCTCCATTGCCCAGACCGCTGAAGGTGCAATGCAGGCTTCGACCGACATCCTGCAGAAAATGCGTACCCTGGCACTGTCCTCGGCTACTGGCTCCCTGAGCGCCGACGACCGTAAGTCGAACAACGACGAATACCAGGCTCTGACTGCTGAGCTGAACCGTATTTCGGATACCACCACCTTCGGTGGCCAGAAGTTGCTGGATGGTTCGTACGGTACCAAGGCAATCCAAGTGGGTGCCAACGCCAACGAAACCATCAACCTGGCGCTGGACAACGTTTCGGCCAAGAGTATCGGCTCGCAGCAGGTCAAGTCGGGCACTATCGCGCCGAGCGCGAGCGGCGTGGCAGCAGCAGATCTGGTTGTAACCGGCAACGGCCAATCCAAGACTGTCAGCTACGATGCAGGCGCTTCGGCCAAAGACATTGCTGCCAAACTCAATGGCGCAATCGGCGGTCTGACTGCCTCTGCCAGCACTGAAGTGAAACTGGCCGTTTCGAGTGGTGCTGCTGCCACCCCGGCCAACTTCGAACTGAGTGTAGGTGGCAAAAATGTCAGCTTCATCGGTGTTACTGACACTGCAAGCCTGGCAGACCAGTTGAAATCCAACGCTGCCAAGCTGGGTATCAGTGTTAACTACGACGAATCGACCAAGAGCCTGTCGGTGAAGTCGGATACTGGCGAGAACCTGAAATTCACCTCGAAGGCCGGCGCTGATGCCATCTCGGTAGGTGCGCGGGATGGCAGTGGTGAATTCCCAACCACTCTGACCTCGCTTTCCGCTACTGCCGATGCCACATCGGTTGTAACTGGCCAGATTTCCCTGGACTCTGCCAAAGGCTATTCGGTAGCCGATGGTACAGTCGGTACTGGCGCTACCGACCTGTTCGGTGCAGCTTCCAAGTCTTCGGCCAAGACCACCATCGCCGATACCGATGTTACCGACGCCACCAACGCCCAGAACGCTCTGGCCGTTATCGACAAGGCCATCGGTTCGATCGACAGCGTCCGTTCGGGCCTGGGTGCTACCCAGAACCGTCTGCAAACCACCGTCGACAACCTGCAGAACATCCAGAAGAACTCCACCGCTGCCCGCTCCACCGTGCAGGACGTGGACTTCGCTTCGGAAACTGCCGAGCTGACCAAGCAGCAGACTCTGCAACAGGCTTCCACCGCGATTCTGTCGCAGGCTAACCAGCTGCCTTCCTCGGTCCTGAAACTGCTCCAGTAATTCAGGCGCCTGAGTAAAGGGTGAAAGGGCGCGTTTACGTGCCCTTTCGCCCTTTTTGACATGAGGAGTTCGAAACATGGACATGAGTGTCAAGCTGAGCCAGGTGTATACGTCTGTGTTACCCCAGGCGCCAGTCGCTGATCGGGACCCGGTGGTGCCTGCCAAAGTGCAGGAGGCTGCTGCCCCCGACAACCAGCCGCACTCGCGCGAAGACCTGGAAAAGGCGGTTGGCGAGATTCGTGATTTCGTCCAGTCGAGCCAGCGTCAGCTGGACTTTTCCATTGATGATTCAACCGGTCGGGTCGTGGTCAAAGTGATTGCCACTCAGTCCGGTGAGGTGATCCGGCAGCTTCCGTCGGAGCTTGCGCTGAAGCTGGCGCAAAGCCTCAGTGAAGCCAGCAGCCTGCTGTTTGATGATCAGGCATAGGCTGGCATGATTTTTGTTGCTGTCGATCCCTTGATGGATTTATCCGCCAAGGATCCGGCAGCTACTGAACAAGGAGAGCAATGATGGCAGGTACAACAGTCAGCGGTATTGGCTCGGGCATCGATACCCAGGCGATCGTCGAATCCCTGGTGGCCGCGCAGAAGGCGCCGAAGCAGGCGCAGATCAATACCCAAACGCTGAAGGCAACCACCACGTTGTCCTCTATCGGCAAGATCCAGTCGGCACTGGACGCCTTCCGTGGCGCCTTGACCAATATGGTCGACACCAACAGCTTTGGTGGCCTGAGCCTGAAGTCTTCGGATGAGAAGGTCGCGACCGTGACCATGGGCACCGGTGCTGCCAATGGTTCGTTCAAGTTGATTGTCGATAAACTGGCGACAGCCTCCAAGGTCTCGACCAAGGTTTATACCAATGGCGCGGGCTCTGTGGTCAATGCCACCGGCAGCCCGACTACGTTGACCATGACCCAGAATGGCAAGGCCTACGATCTGAGCGTTCCTGCGGGGGCAACACTGCAGCAGGTGCGCGATAGCATCAACAGCCAGTTCAGTACTGCTGGCCTGAGTGCCAACGTGCTGACAGACGCCACTGGCTCGCGCTTGATCATCACATCGACCAAGATGGGTGAAGGCTCCGATATCACCCTTTCGGGTAATTCGGGCATTGATACAGGCTATACCGTTGTTGATGAGCCGGCAGACGCCCAGTACACGCTGGACGGTATTGCCATGAAATCCAAGACCAACGACATCACCGATGCCGTCAGTGGTCTGAACATCAAGTTGGTGGGTACTTCGCCGAAAAACGCTACCAGTGGCGAAGTTACGGCGACAGTCCTGTCGCTGACGACCAGTTCCACTACGTTGAAGTCGGGTTTGAAGGGGTTCATCGATACTTACAACGCCTTGCTCAATGTAATGAACGCTGAAACCAAGGTCACCAAGAATGCCGACGGCACCATGACCTCTGCGGCGCTGACCGGTGATGCTACGATGCGCACGTTGATGTCCTCGATTCGGGAGGAGCTCAATGCGGTATCGGGCAACGGTACCCTGAAGTCGCTGGCTGCCTTTGGTGTAACCTCCGCGCAAGATGGCGGTGCATTGAGCCTGGACGACAAGAAGTGGGACAAGGCCGCCTCTACCAACGCGGCGGACCTTACCAGCATCTTCAATGGCAAGGACGGCCTGCTGGCGCGCCTGCAAAAGGTGACCGAGCCGTTCGCCAAGGCCAGCACCGGTACCCTCGCCGAGCGCTCCAAAGTGCTGAGCGAAAGCCTGACCAAGCTCAAGACCGAGCAGGACACCTTGGACGCGCGCATGGAGGCCCTGCAGAAGAGCCTGCAGGACAAGTACAACAACATGGATACCCTGGTCACCCAGCTGCGTCAGCAGCAGAGTTCGGTGCTGAGCACGCTCAACGCGCTGAACAAGTCGAACAGCGACGATTAATCCGTGAGCATTGCATGAAGTCCGGGCATGATGTCGGGCTTCATGTCATCGGCCGGTAAAGTTTTTCGCCGCCTGCCCGATACAAGGAATATCTCCCCTAAGCCTGCCCGTCACGAGGTCGCAAGATGAATCCCATGAGAGCCCTTCGTCAGTACCAGAAGGTCAATTCCCATGCCCAGATTTCCGAAGCCACGCCCCATCGCCTGGTGCAGATGCTAATGGAAGGCGGCCTCGATCGCATGGCCCAGGCCAAGGGCGCCATGGCGCGCGGTGACATCGCGGAAAAGGGCCTGATGCTCGGCAAGGCGATCGACATCATCATCGGTCTGCGCGACGGCCTGCAGCCTGAAAAAAGCGAAAATCCAGAGTCTGTCGAGAAGCTCGACGCGCTTTACGTCTACATGACCAACCGCCTGATGCAGGCCAATATCGATAATGATGCCGGCATTATCGACGAAGTTGCCCAGCTGCTGATTACCGTGAAAAGTGGTTGGGACGGCATTGCCGACGCCCAGCCCGCCAGCTGATGGCAAGGAGATGACCGTGACCGCACTGCAACGCCTCGATGACACCTGTGATGCCCTGATCGGCGCGCTGGGTGAGCGTGACTGGGATGCCATTGCCAAGCTGGATGTGGCGTGCCGCGTGTGCATCGACGAGGTGCTGGAAACCCACGCGATGGACCAGGCGTTGCTGCGCGAGAAGCTGGAAGGGGTGCTACGGGTCTACCGCAACCTGATCGACGTGACAACCGGCGAACGCCAGGCAATTGCTGAAGAAATGATGCAGATCAACCAAGCGAAAAATGCTTCGAAGGTTTACCATTTGTTCAGTTAAGATGCGCACAACTTAACAAAAGGCGCCATAAATTTGACTGTGTGGGCCTTTTTGACTTTACTAGTGGCTGTTTTCGAATTTCAGACGTCCGAACACTGACCATTCAGTCGGAATGATGTCGAGCATGCCCTTGCAGGGCGCCGATATGACTAGGGAAGTTGCTATTGCATGTGGCGTGAAACCAAGATCCTGCTGATCGATGACGACAGCGCACGCCGCCGCGACCTTGCGGTGGTGCTGAACTTCCTGGGCGAAGAAAACCTCGCTTGCTCAAGCCATGACTGGCAGCAGGCAGTCGAGCCGTTGGCGTCGAGCCGCGAAATACTGTGCGTGCTTATCGGCAGCGTGAATGCTCCGGGCAATCTCCTTGGGCTTGTTAAGACAGTGGCGGGGTGGGATGAGTTCCTTCCGGTCATGCTTTTAGGTGAAATTTCTTCTGCGGACTTCCCGGAAGACCTTCGCCGCCGAGTGCTTTCCAACCTGGAAATGCCGCCAAGCTACAGCCAGCTGCTGGATTCGCTGCACCGCGCCCAGGTCTACCGCGAGATGTACGACCAGGCGCGCGAGCGTGGCCGCCAGCGCGAACCCAACCTGTTCCGCAGCCTGGTCGGCACCAGCCGTGCCATCCAGCATGTGCGGCAGATGATGCAGCAAGTGGCCGATACCGACGCCAGCGTGCTGATCCTGGGTGAGTCGGGCACCGGCAAGGAAGTGGTGGCGCGTAACCTGCACTACCACTCCAAGCGCCGCGAAGCGCCGTTTGTGCCGGTCAACTGTGGCGCCATCCCGGCCGAGTTGCTGGAAAGCGAGCTGTTCGGCCATGAGAAGGGCGCCTTCACGGGGGCGATCACCAGCCGTGCCGGGCGTTTCGAGCTGGCCAATGGCGGTACCCTGTTCCTCGATGAAATCGGCGACATGCCGTTGCCGATGCAGGTCAAGCTGTTGCGCGTGCTGCAGGAGCGCACCTTCGAGCGCGTGGGTAGCAACAAGACCCAAAGCATCGACGTGCGCATCATTGCCGCGACGCACAAGAACCTCGAAACCATGATCGAGGACGGCACCTTCCGCGAAGATTTGTACTACCGGCTGAACGTGTTCCCTATCGAGATGGCGCCGCTGCGTGAGCGGGTGGAAGACATCCCGTTGCTGATGAACGAGCTGATCTCGCGCATGGAGCACGAGAAGCGCGGTTCCATCCGCTTCAACTCCGCCTCGATCATGTCGCTGTGCCGCCACGGCTGGCCGGGCAACGTGCGCGAGCTGGCCAACCTGGTCGAGCGCATGGCGATCATGCACCCGTACGGGGTCATTGGCGTGTCGGAGCTGCCGAAGAAATTCCGCTATGTCGATGACGAAGACGAGCAGATGGTCGACAGCCTGCGCAGCGATCTGGAAGAGCGCGTGGCCATCAACGGCCATGCGCCTAACTTCAGCAATCACGCCATGCTGCCGCCCGAAGGCCTGGACCTGAAGGACTACCTCGGCAGCCTCGAGCAGGGCCTGATCCAGCAGGCGCTTGACGATGCCAACGGCATCGTTGCGCGCGCGGCTGAACGTTTGCGTATTCGCCGTACCACCCTGGTCGAGAAGATGCGCAAGTACGGCATGAGCCGCCAGGCTGGCGAGGATCAGGCGGAGGATTGACGCCTGCTGGTTAGCCTGTCCCGGCCCTTTCGCGGGTAAACCCGCTCCCACAGAGACAGCACATTGCCTGAGGGCAGTGGTGTACCTGTGGGGGCGGGTTTACCTGCGAATGGGGCCACGCAAATACCCTGAATCAAAACCCATCCATTAAAAAGCTTTCATAAAGCAGGCATGCGTTTTGCTTTGCCTAGCGCATAGGGCTTGGGGTCAGTTTTCTGTCGCCCCTCCGACCAACGCGGACGAAGAGCACAATGAAAGCAGTCATTCTGGCCGGTGGGCTGGGCACACGCATCAGCGAAGAATCCCACCTGCGCCCCAAGCCGATGATCGAGATAGGCGGAAAGCCGATCATCTGGCACATCATGAAGATCTACTCCCATTACGGAATCAATGACTTCGTCATTTGCCTGGGCTACAAGGGCTACGTGATCAAGGAGTACTTCGCCAACTACTTCCTGCACATGTCCGACGTCACCTTCGACATGGCGGAAAACCGCATGGACATCCACAACCGCCATGCCGAACCTTGGCGGGTGACGCTGGTGGACACCGGAGAAAATACCGCCACGGGTGGCCGCCTGAAGCGTGTCCGCGAGTATGTTGGCAATGAAACCTTCTGCCTGACTTACGGCGACGGTGTGTCCGACATCGATATTCCGCGCCTGATCGACTTCCATCGCCAGCACGGCAAGATGGCTACGGTTACCGCCGTACAGCCGCCGGGGCGTTATGGCGCGCTGGACGTGCACGGCCAACAGGTACGCGGCTTTCAGGAAAAGCCGGCGGGCGACGGTGGCTGGATCAATGGTGGCTTCTTCGTGCTTGAGCCGGCCGTGCTCGAATACATCGAAGGCGATGCCACCACTTGGGAAGACGAGCCCATGCGTCGGCTAGCCGAGGACGGCCAGCTCATGAGCCACCTGCACCGCGGCTTCTGGCAACCGATGGACACCCTGCGTGATCGCACGCTGCTTGAAACCCATTGGAAAAACGGCGACGCAGCATGGCAGCTATGGCGCTGAACCCTGCATTCTGGGCCGGGCGCCGTGTGCTGCTGACCGGACATACCGGTTTCAAGGGCGGCTGGCTGGCCGTATGGCTGCGCCAGCTTGGCGCCGAGCTGCGCGGCTTCGCCTTGCCTGCTGCAAGCACGCCCTCGTTGTGGCAGGTGGCGCAACTGCAACAGCAGGTTGCCGGCGACCTCGCCGATATCCGCGATGCCTCGGCGCTTGCCCGTGCCTTGAAGAATTTCCAGCCCGAGCTGGTGCTGCACTTGGCGGCGCAACCGCTGGTGCGCGAATCGTACCGGGCGCCAGCCGACACCTACGCAACCAACGTCATGGGCACGCTCAACCTGCTGGAGGCCGTGCGCGCCACGCCTTCGGTGCGTGCTGTGCTGGTGGTGACCACCGACAAGTGCTACGACAACCGTGAGTGGCCATGGCCTTATCGCGAGCAAGATGCCCTGGGCGGCTTCGACCCCTATAGCAGCAGCAAAGCCTGTGTCGAACTGCTGTGCGCGAGCTACCGCGATTCGTTCCTGCGTTCCGCCGGTGTGGCTTTGGCAACGGCGCGCGCCGGCAATGTGTTGGGTGGCGGGGACTGGTCTGCCGAGCGCTTGCTGCCGGACATTTTCCGCGCCTGGCAGGGCGGTGAAGAAGTGGTCCTGCGTTATCCCCATGCCACACGCCCCTGGCAGCACGTGCTCGACCCGCTTATGGGCTACCTGCAACTGGCGCAGGGCTTGCTCACGGATGCCGAGGCGCACGCAACCGCTTGGAACTTCGGCCCTGACAGCGCAGGGCTGGCCACTGTCGGCGACATCGTCCAGCGGCTTGCCGAGCGCTGGCCCGGCGAGGCGCGCTGGTCGATTGCCGGCGATGCCCAGCCGCACGAAGCCGGCCTGCTGGCGCTCGACTCCAGCAAAGCACGTCAACAGCTTGGCTGGCTGCCGCGCTGGTCGCTGGATGACACCCTGAAACATACCCTGGACTGGCATCTGGCCTGGCGCGCAGGGAGTGACATGAACATCGTTACCCGCGAGCTGATCGCGGCTCACCAAGGCGGAACCCATGAGTGACAGTACGGCGCAGCAGTTGCGCCAACAGATTGCCGAACTGGTCGGGCGTTATGCCGAGCTGCAGATGGCACCGAAGCCTTTCGTGGCAGGGCAGAGCAACGTTCCGCCTTCCGGCAAGGTGATCGGCGCTGGCGAGCTGCAGACGATGACCGAAGCCGTGCTGGATGGCTGGTTGACGACCGGGCGCTTCAACGAGGCGTTCGAAAAGCGCCTGGCCAAGTACCTGGGGCGCCGCTGCGTGCTCACCACCAACTCCGGGTCGTCGGCCAACCTGCTGGCGTTTTCCGCGCTGACCTCGCCACGCCTCGGCGACCGCGCGATCAAGCCGGGCGACGAAGTAATTGGCGTCGCTGCCGGCTTCCCGACTACCGTCAACCCGATCTTGCAATTCGGCGCGGTACCGGTGTTCGTCGACATCGAACTGGGCACCTACAACATCGACCCGGCGCTGATCGAAGCGGCCATCGGGCCGAAAACCAAGGCCATCATGCTCGCCCACACGCTGGGCAACCCTTTCGATCTGAGCGTGGTCCGCGCCCTGTGCGACAAGTACGGCCTGTGGCTGATCGAAGACTGCTGCGATGCCCTGGGCTCCACCTACCAAGGGCGCATGGTCGGCACCTTCGGCGACATCGGTACCCTCAGCTTCTACCCGGCGCACCACATCACCATGGGCGAGGGCGGGGCGGTGTTTACCGAGTCGCCGTTGCTCAAGCGCATCATCGAGTCGTACCGCGATTGGGGCCGCGATTGCTACTGCGCGCCAGGCGAGGACAACACGTGCAGCAAGCGCTTCTGCTGGCAAATGGGTGACCTGCCGCAAGGCTACGACCATAAGTACACCTACTCGCACCTGGGCTACAACCTGAAGATCACCGACATGCAGGCTGCCTGCGCATTGGCGCAGATGGACCGGGTGGATGGCTTTGTTGCCGCGCGCAAACGCAACTTCACCTGGCTCAGCGAGCGCCTGGCCGGTTGTACGGACCAACTGATCCTGCCGCAGGCCACCCGCGACAGTGACCCTTCCTGGTTCGGCTACCCGATCACCCTGCGCGACGGCAGCGGCGGGAAGCGCCTGGAGCTTTTGCGCTACCTGGATCAACAAGGCGTGGGTACACGCTTGCTGTTCGCCGGTAACCTGACCCGCCAGCCCTACATGCAGGGGCTGAACTACCGGGTTTCCGGCGAGCTGCCGGTCACCGACAAGATCATGAACGACACGTTCTGGATCGGCCTGTGGCCGGGCCTGAGCGATGACCATCTGGAACACGCGGCCAGTCACATCGAAGCCTGGCTCAACCGAGGATCCCACTGATGAACACAGCTCCTACCGCCAGCGCCGGTGCGTTGTTCGACAAACCGCTGTTCATCCTGGAAATGGCCAACAACCACATGGGCGATGTGGCGCATGGCGTGGCGCTGATTCGCGCCTTTGCCGAGGTGTGCAAGGACTTCCCGTTCCGCTTTGCCTTCAAGCTGCAATACCGCGACCTGGACACGTTCATTCACCCGTCGATGCGTGGCCGTGACGATGTAAAGTACATCAAGCGCTTCAGCGAGACGCGCCTGTCCCGTGAGCAGTTCGACACCTTGGTGGCAGAAATCCGCGCCAACGGTTTCCTCTGCCTGTCAACGCCGTTCGATGAGGCGTCGGTGGGGGTGATCGAGGAGCAGCAACTGGATGCAATCAAGATCGCCAGTTGCTCGATGAGCGACTGGCCGCTGCTGGAGCGCGTGGTACAGACCCGTCACCCGCTGATCGTCTCCACGGCCGGTTCGACCCTGGAAGAGCTCGATCGCCTGGTCAGCTTCCTTGGCCACAGGGAAAAGAACTTCGCCATTCTGCATTGCGTGGGGGAGTACCCGACCGCCGACGCCAACATGCATCTGTCACAGGTGGACTTCCTGCTTCGGCGCTATCCGGGCGTGCGCGTGGGCTTTTCCACGCATGAAAACCCGGACAACACCGACATCGTCAAGATCGCGCTGGCCAAGGGCGCGCGCATCTTCGAAAAGCATGTCGGCCTACCCACCGAGCAGTTCCCGCTCAACGCCTATTCGGCAAGCCCCGAGCAGGTTCGGCGCTGGCTGGAAGCTGCGCAGTATGCCTTGCTGCTGTGTGGTGAAGGCGAGCAGCGCCTGCCGGTGAACGAAAGCGAAGTCGCCAGCTTGCGCTCCCTGCGTCGGGGTGTATTCATGCGCAGGGCCATTGCTGCGGGAGAGGTGGTGCAGGCAGACGACGTGTATTTTGCCTTTCCGCCACAAGACGGGCAGGTCACGGCCAACGACTGGTCGAAATACGCCACGTTCACTGCCCAGGTGGATATTCCCGAAAATGGCGCATTGACCACGCAGAACAGCACGCGGCGGGATGTACGTGACAAGGTCTGGGAGATTGTCCAGCGTGTACGCGTACAACTTGCCAGCAGCCATGTAGTGGTGCCGGGGCGTGTCGATCTGGAGATATCCCACCACTATGGCCTGGAGCATTTCGACGAAATCGGTCTGACCATGCTCACGGTGGTCAACCGCGGCTATTGCAAGAAGCTGCTGATGTTGCTGCCGGGCCAACAGCACCCAGAGCAATATCACCAGCGCAAGGAAGAAACCTTCCACGTCCTGCAGGGCGAGCTGACGCTGCAACTGGACGGGGTCAAGCGTGTCTGCTGCCCGGGGGATGTGGTCACCGTCGAGCCAGGCGTTCGACATGCCTTCCACAGCGAGGGCGGGGCCATTATCGAAGAGCTGTCTTCCACGCATTTCAGCAATGACTCGTTCTATACCGACGAAGCGATCAATGCCAATCGCGACCGTAAAACCCTCTTGAGCTATTGGATGGACTGACGTGCCTAGCCCCTATCGTGTTGCTGACTACATTGCTGACTTCATCGCCGATCTGGGGGTGGAGCACGTCTTCCTGTTGCCGGGCGGAGGTGCCATGCACCTCAACGACGCCGTTGGCAAGCACCCTGGCCTGGATGTAGTGGCCTGCCATCACGAGCAGGCTGCCGCGATTGCCGCCGAAGCCTACTGCCGGATCAACGAGAATATCGGCGTGGCGATGGTCACTACCGGGCCGGGGGCGACCAATGCGGTCACCGCCGTTGCCGGTGCGTGGATCGAATCGGTGCCGTTGCTGGTCATTTCCGGCCAGGTCAAGCGTGCCGACCTGCTGCGTGGCGCGCCACTGCGGCAGAAGGGCGTGCAGGAAGTGGACATCGTCAGCGTGGTCGAGCCGATCACCAAGTACGCGATCACTGTCCAGCAGCCGGAAGATATTCGCCGTGAACTGGAGCGCGCGGTCTTCGTGGCGCGTGACGGGCGTGCCGGCCCGGTATGGATCGATGTACCGCTGGACGTGCAGGGCGCGCCGATCGATGCCGCCAGCCTGGTAGGCTGGGACGGGGAGGCGGCACCCGTTGCCGCGCTGGAACCGACCATGCTGGAGCAAGTCCGCAGCTTGCTTGACGGTGCCCAGCGGCCGCTGATCCTTGCCGGCCATGGTGTTCGCCTGAGCGGCGCAGCAACCGCATTCCGTGACTTGATCGAAAGCATGGGCGTGCCGTTGGTCACGACCTGGAATGCCATGGACTTGCTGCCCCATGAGCACCCGCTGTATGTGGGCCGCCCAGGCGTGGTGGCGCTGCGCGCACCGAACTTCGCGGTACAGAATGCCGACCTGCTGATCACAATCGGCTGCCGCCTCGACAACATCATCACCGCCTATGCACCACGCGACTTTGCGCGCCACGCACGCAAGATCGTGGTGGATGTGGATGCCAACGAGATTGCCAAGCTCGACATGGACATCGATGTCGCGGTTACCAGCGATGCCGCCAGCTTCATCGACACCCTGGCGTCGTCGCTGCAGGGTTCCTCGTTCAACCGTCCGCAATGGCTGGCGCGTTGCCGCGACTGGAAAGCACGCTATGGCGTCAATGACGGCAAGCCTTTCCCGGCCAGCGGGCCGATCAGCCATTTCCAGTTTGCTGATGCGCTTTCCAACGCTGTGCCGGAAAACACCCTGGTCAGCACTGGCAGCTCCGGGCTGGCGGTCGAAGTGTTCTATACCGTGTTCCGTAACCGCCCTGGCCAGCGGGTGTTCCTCACCTCTGGCCTGGGTGCGATGGGTTATGGCCTGCCGGCTGCGATTGGTGCCTGCTTCGCCAACGGCAGCAAGCCGATGGTAGCGGTGGAGAGCGATGGCAGCCTGCAACTGAACATCCAGGAGCTGGCCACGTTGCGCGGTTTCAACCTGCCGATCTGCCTGGTGGTGATGAACAACGGCGGCTATGCCTCGATCCGCAATACCCAGCGCAACTACTTCGAAAGCCGTTACGTCGGTACCGGCCCAGAGGCTGGCTTGTGGATGCCGGACCTGGAAGAACTGGCCCGGGCCTACCATTTGCCATTCATGCGCATCAGTGATGCCAGCGAACTGGAGCAAGGTCTGGCCGAGGCCATGCGCATGCCGCGGCCGATGATCGTGGAAGTCCTGTTGATGAAGGATGAGGCACTGAGCCCCAAGGTCGCGGCGATTCCGCAGGCGGATGGCTCGATGACTTCCATGCCGCTGGAAGACATGAGCCCTTTGCTGCCGCTGGCAGTGCTGGAGGAAGAAATGGCTGGCACTATTGCCCCGGTATCGCGCCAGGTTCGGCAGCAGGTCAAGTGATGAAACAACACATCCTGTTCGACTTCGACGGCACCCTGGTTGACTCTGCACCGGTCATTCTTTCGTGCTTTTCCCGTGCGCTTGAGGTTCACGGCCTGCAGGCCAGGACCCCGATAGTCGCCAGCCTGATCGGGCCGCCCTTGCGGCAAACGCTGGCGACCCTTAGCGGCAGCGACGATGGCGCGTTGCTGGATGCCCTGGTTGCCACCTTCAAGGACGTGTACGACTCCGAAGCCTGCCTGGAAACACCCGCCTATGCGGGTTGCCAGCAGGCCCTGGAACAGCTGCGCGAGCAGGGCTTCAGCCTGGCCATCGCCACCAACAAACGCCTGCTGCCGACCCAGCGGATCATCGCCGCCTTGGGCTGGCAAGCGCTGTTCAGCGCCGTGTATGCCAGTGACTCGTACCCTGAGCGCTACACCGACAAGGCCGGCATGATCGCGGCCTTGCTGGAGGATGGCGGTATTGCCGCCCAAGCGGCGATCTACATCGGTGACACCGCAGCAGATGGCCGCGCTGCGGCGGCCAATGGGGTCGAGTTCTGGCCGGTGGCATGGGGTTATGGCCAGTTCGCCAGCCATGAGCAGCCGTTGCTTGCGCCGCAGCAATGGCTGGAACGCCTGGTGCGCGCATGAATCCAGTCACACTTGCCGGCGCATGTCCGTGCTGCGGATCTGTCGAGGAATTGCTGCCCAGCCCGCAGTACACGGCTTGCCGACTGTGCGGGCATCGTTGGCGTATGCCGCTGGAAAAGGCGGGCTATTACGAGACGCTGGTCGCACGTAACGACCTGAGCACACCTTGGTTCAAGCGCAAGATCCGCGAGCGCGTGGCCGCGCTGGCCGGTTTGTTGAAGACCGGCCAGGAGCGCGTGCTCGAGGTCGGCTGTGCGGAAGGTGAGCTTGGGCGCGAGATCAAGGCGCGCTTTGCGGTCACCTATGATGGCGTGGAACTGTCGCAGGACGGCGCGCTGGCGAGGCACAAGCTCGACCAGGTGTTCCATACGCCGGCCGGCCAGGTAGAGGCCGCGCCGTACCAGTTGATCGTATCCTTCCATGTCCTGGAGCACATTGCCCGGCCAGAACAGGAGCTTGCGGCCTGGGCACGGCTGCTGAGTGCCGACGGGCGTGTACTGATCGAGGTTCCGAACCAGGCCGGGCACCCGTTGCTGGCCAGTGATCGCAACGCCGAGCACCTGCACCAGTTCACTCCGGCATCGCTGAACCTGCTGTTGGCGCGTTGCGGCTTTGCCTGTGACGAGCTGTCCGTTGGGCATTACGAATCGCCGGTCTATTCGGACTCGCTGCGGCTGGTTGCCCGCCTGCAGCCGACAGTCGAGCAGCGTGAGCAGCTTCTGTTGCAGCGCTTTAGGGAAAGAACCGGCGGTCCTTTCCTGGTGTACGGAATCGGCGGCGACTACCTCAATTACCTGGCACCGCTGGCGGGGGCGCTGGATATCCGTGGCTTGCTGGATTCATCACAAGCCAAATGGGGCCAGCGCTTCGGCAGCCATGTGGTCGCAGGCTACGATGCGCAAACGCATGCCGAATTGCCCATTGTCATCTGCTCCATCCGCTTCGCTGCAGACATCCGTCAGCACCTGCTCGACCTTGGCATTGAGCCGCAGCGCATCATTGGTCTGGACAGCATCTATGAAGACGCCTGACGCGGTACTTACAGGGGATTTGAGCGAAATGTTCGCCGCCCCGCTGCCATGGGAAGCCTTGTACGGGCGCCATATTCTGGTCACGGGCGCCTCGGGTTTTATCGGTGGGCATGTGGTTGAAGCGCTGGCCTGGCTCAATCGCAGCCAACCACAGGCAAAACTCCATCTTCATGTGCTTGCCCGCGACTTGGAGAAACTGCGCCAGCGCATGCCTTGGCTGGATATCCCTGGCGAACTTACGCCGGTGATCCAGGATGTCGCAGAGCCTTGTCGCCTGGCTACGTCGCTGGACTTCATCATCCATGCCGCCAGCCCTGCCAGCCCCAAGGACTACCTGCTACGCCCGGTAGACACGATTCGCGCCAACACCGACGGCACCCGGGCATTGCTGGAACTGGCCCGGGAGAAGCAGGCACGGGTCCTGTTTCTCAGTAGCGGGGCGGTGTACGGCGACAACCCCTGGCAGACCGAGGCGATTGCCGAAGGTGATTTTGGCCGCGAAGACCCGTTAGCTCCGCGGGCCTGCTACAGCGAGAGCAAGCGTCTGGCCGAGACCTTGTGCCGGGCCTACCACAGCCAGTACGGCGTGGATGCCAGGATCGCGCGGATTTCCCATTGCTACGGGCCAGGCATGCGCCTGGACGATGGCCGGGCGATCTGCGATCTGCTTGCCGATATCCTTCACGACCGGGATATCCAGCTCGATTCCGACGGCAGCGCCTCGCGCCCGTTCTGCTATGTCTCCGATACCGTGCTCGGGCTGTTCCACATCCTGCTGCGCGGGGAGGCGGGCCATGCCTATAACGTCGGTGCAACGCAGGAAACCAGCATCCTGCAACTGGCCGAGAAAATGATTGGCGCAGCCGGCAAGGCCGGGCGGCTTGAGGTCAGGCGCCAGGCGCGCAGTGGCCCGGCACCTGCGGCAAGAGACTCCGGGCATTTCAATATCGACAAGATATGCGCCTTAGGATGGACACCACTAACCAGTCTGGATGTAGGCTTGTCCAGACTACTGCAGGCTTATGTATGATCGCTGCTGATTCCCGCCCGACACTGATTGGCTACCTTCCTCCACCTGGAGGGATCAAGAAAACAGGGGCTAATTACCAATACCATTCTCAATTTATTAATATTGGCGACATCGTTTACGCTCATGCGGGCGCAATGCTGACCGCAGGGCGTAATTTTGAGATCTGGAATTTTCGGATGACTGCTGAAGAAGTCAATGAAAAATACTCCAGAGTTGTTTTTTTCATTCCGTGCAGGATTGCACCTCCGCCGTATGACCGAGATGGTTATCCGTATGAGTACGTAACTCGGTTTATTGAGAAGCTCAAGATTCCATTTTTCAGTTTGGGTGAATCCATTCAGGCTACGGACTTTGATTATACGTCCGATTTCCATCGGTCACTATCTGCAGAGGTCGTTCGCTATCTGGAAGTTGTAGCTGATAGGTCCCCGGTGGTGGGCACGCGGGGTTATTATTCAGCGGAAGTGCTAAATAATTTGGGGGTGAAGAATGCCATTCCTTTAGGGTGCCCTTCGCTCTATCTGAATGGCCCCTCACTTCGGCCATCTTTGCTGGATGTGCCGATTAAGCCTGAAAAGGTTGCGGTATGTTACTCTAATTATCAGGGGAATCTTCACAGCAGAATTGACGATTTTCTTCGTCTGGCGGATAAAAATAACTATTATTATGTTGAGCAGGTCTTTGGCTTGCTTGCGCAGGTGCTCTATTATCCCGGGAAGCTAAAGGGTGGTGATATCTATGCAGCTCGACGTTTCTATAAAGACTTGGCGCCCGTGGTAGAGTTGCTGAAGAAAAAACGAGTTCGTTACTTTACCAACTATACTCTGTGGAAAGATTTCTTAGGCACCATGGACTTTGTCTTTGGTGCCAGAATGCATGGCCTGACGCCTGCGGTGCATGCTGGAAAACCGGCCATGTTCATTGCACATGATTCTAGGGTTCGGGAGATGTGTGAGTTTTTTTCGCTTCCATTTGTTGCCGAGCATGAGCTTCCGGCGTCGTTGGATATCGACTTTTTTTTGTCGCGTTGTGACTACTCTGCAGCATTTTCGCGCTATCAAGATGCGTACTCCGGCTTTGTTAGCACGCTGCGCGCACATGGGTTGAATGGGAATATTGGCGCTGATGATGCAATTCTCGATAGTTGGAGTCCAGTGCCTGACGATGACGTCAGGAGTGAGGAGCAGGTGCCGCATTATTTGACCGAAGAAATCGCAAACCTAGAGCAGCAAATCGATATTTGTGCTGGCGTTTCGGATGAGAGCTTTATAAGACTCGGCCAAGTGAGTGATATATCACAACAGTGGTATCTTTCCCGTATCGGTCAATAAGCGGCCCAGTCGAGGGTGTGTCTACCACCTATATTCATGTTTTGCAGAAGGCCCGCAGTCACCCAATCCAGCCAAGGGCTGGCAAGCGGGACCTTCGGTATCGCAATCGGAGCCAGTGAATGCCGATCAACATGCTTAACAATATCCGTGCCGAATTTGAAGCGGGTAATACTGCCAAGCAGGATTACATCGAAGCCATACATGCAAGGCATGTCAGCTTGTTTGACTACCCCGAATTCATCGGTGGTACAGACGTGGAATCTTTGCGCATTCTTCCGGAGGGTATCTTCGTCCGCTCTCGCTCCCAGCAGATTGAGCTGTTCCTGGATCCCCAGGATCAGCATTTGGTACCCTATACGCTGATGAACTTCCGTGCGTATGAGAGATTGGAAACCGGGTTCCTGAAGGCAGTTACTCAGGAAAACGGGGTCATGCTGGACATCGGAGCCAATTGCGGTTGGTATGCCCTGGCGCTCGCTCGGCACTGCCCCTCGGCAAGGATTTATGCCTTCGAACCGATTCCCTATACCTACGAGATCCTCGAGCGCAATATCGTTCACAATGGGTTAGTCAACATTGATGCACATCGACTGGCGTTCTCCAATAAGGAGTCGACTCTAGAGTTTCTCTATACGCCCAGCAGTTCGGGAGCTACTTCGCAGGTGCTGGCCGGGCAACCGGGCAGCCGGGACAGTCTGCAGAAAATATCCTGCCCGGCCACCACGTTGGATAGCTTCTGCGCGCAGCATAAACTGGCACCTCATGTCATCAAATGCGATGTAGAGGGTGCCGAATTGATGGTTGTCGAGGGGGGCGAGGCGATGCTCGCTCAACACAAACCAATCATTCTTATCGAGTTGTTGAGGAAGTGGGCCAAGCAGTTTGGCTACCACCCCAACGAGGTGGTACAGCGGCTTGGCAGTCTTGGTTATCAGCCCTACACCCTGAGTAACCATGGGCTACGTCCATGCCCGGGCATTGATGAGCAAACCCTGGAAACCAATTTTGTCTTTTTACACGGGCAGAAGCACCGTGATATCCCTGATTTGGTGCGCGCATTATAATGAAACCAGCCATTCCGCCGCTGACCGTTGCCCTGCTCACTTACAATCGACTGCACTATCTGGAGCAATCCATAGCTGCCGTGCTCGGGCAGAGCTATGAGGACTTCGAGTTGCTGGTTCTCGACAATAACAGCAGTGACGGCACTGCTCAGTTCATCCTGAGCTTGCAGGACCCGCGAATCCGTTATGTCAGGAATTCCCGCAAAGTTTCTACGGTGGAATTCAACTGCCTTTCGGCCTACCACCTGGCTCTGGGGCATCGGGTCATCGTGACACATGACGATGACGTCATGGAGCGTGACATGCTGGAGCGGCAGATGCTTTTCATGGACTCCCACCCTGACGTGAGGATGGTGTGGACGCGCGTCAGCGATATTGACCAGGATGGTCATGCACTGATCGACAGCAGCGCGGTGATGGGCCAGGAGCGAATCTTCGCTCCCGGGGAATACATCGGCAGCTTCCTCAAGGAACGGCTGTGGCCGATGCCCAGTGGCCTGATGCTGGAACGGTCCGCACTGCCTAAATCCTATTCGGTGCACCGATGCCTGGGCACTACTGCTGCCCGCAAAAAAACGCTGGACGCGGCGGGTATCGAGGACGTGCTGCTGCCGGCGCGCATCAATCGCCGGCATGCTATCGGCTACCTAGAGCAGCCCTTGCTACGCCGTCGGATACACACCAAGCAGTTCTCTCATGTGGCAAGCCTGTCGAGACCAGGTGTCGCGCTCTATCAAGGTCTCAAGCGCATTGCCAAGCGCACTCCCGGTTTGCAGATAGAGGCGCTGCATTTCGATGCCTGCACGGCACGTTTCGAGATTCAGGAGGCGATTACCACCCAGGCGGGCAGGGCAATCAGCAAAGGCGTTCTGAACAAGGTTGGCAAAGCGGCTGCCAGCCTGCAGCGCAACATGGAGCAAGCCCCTGACGCCTTTCTGGTGGGTTTGCCTGTGTTTCTGCTTGCTCAGTACCTGTCGTTGGCGGAACCCGCATGCCAGTTGCACACGCTGTCGGCCGCCGGGCACGCCAGCGCTTCCCACAAACTCCTGGGCTGGACGCGCAGCGCCATCGAGCATCCAACATCGAGCATTCTGGCCAGCCTGGAGGCGCGCCGGATCATCATCTTTGGCAGCGCCTTCATCGCTGCACTGCTGATTCTTGAAGCCGAGAAGAGCAACAGCCAGGTCGTTGCCTGCATCGATTCCAACCTCAACCGCCAGGGCAAGCAAATGCTTGGCGTACCCATTCAGCCCCTGGCCTGGATGAGCGAACAGGTCGGGCCGGACGATGTCGTGATCATCAGTTCCGAGGGCGACCATGAACATTACATCGAAGCGATCATTCGCCAGCACCTCAGGACGCAGGCGCGCATCGTGTCCTGGAAAGAACTGGCCGAATCCGCGTGATTCAGGGCATACCGGCTGCGTGCCGACAGGCGCGGTCTCGCCTGCAGCAAGCGAGCAACAATTTTGGGGAGTGACAGCATGACGAATTGGGCTTTGATCGCAGGTGGGCGTTGCATCGGGCAACCCTGGCGGGTACGGGTTGCCGGCTATTGCCTGGGCGATCAGCAGGCATTCCTGCTGTCTGACGCTGATTGGCAAGCACTGCAGGGACAATTGCCGCTGCAACCCCTGGCGGTCTATGGCGCCAGCAACGGAATGTTGTTCGAGCGCGCTACCAGTGCCGAGGAGGAAACCGATGCTGTTCTGCTGATCGCTCACCCTCGCCAGGCGCAGCCGCCGTTCCAGGTGCCAGCGCAGGCGCAACGGTACCTGCTGCTGCGTAACGCCGGGCAGTCGGACGCGCTGCAGGAAGATGCGTCTTTCAGCAAGGTGTTGGTCCAGGCATGGTCCGGGCGTACTTCGCATTCGCGGACCTATATTGGCAGCTTGAGTCTTGCTGATGTCGATGGTGTCGAGTCGCAGGTGTGGCCAATCGCTCGGGAAGCGGAAGACCGTGACCACTCGCGCAATTACCATTGTTCGGCAGACTACTGGCTGTACCAGGTAACCTGCGCCATCGCCGATGATGTAGCCGCCGTACGCCGCATCGAGCCGCTGCTGAGCGTCGTCATCCCCACCTACAACTACGGGCGCTATCTCGTCCAGTGCGTGCAGTCGGTGCTCGACCAGGGCGTGGACAATCTCGAGATACTGGTGCTGGACAACGCATCCACGGATGATACCACCCAGGTGATGGCGGCATTCGCCGGCAACCCGCGGGTGCGTTACATACGCAATCGCTACAATTATGGCCCAGGCTACAACTGGCGTAATGGCCTGCGCGTGGCACAGGGGCGCTATTTCACGTTCCTGTCTGCAGACGACTATTTCAACCCAGGCCACCTGTCGAGCCTGCTGCCTACGCTGGAAAGCCACCCCCAAGTGGCGGTTGGCTATACCAGCATTCGCTGGGTCGATGGTGCCGGGCAGGCACTGAACCAGCCTCGGCATCCGGGGTACCGCAATGGCGATTATCTCGGTGGGCGCAATGAAGTCGCCGACCTGCTGATTTACGACAGCTACATGACTCCTTCGGCTGTGATCTACCGGCGTGAGGTTTTCTGTCGGGTATGGACTCCTGGCAACAGCTACGGTGCCGGTGATTGGGAAATGGTCGTGCAGATGGCCGAGAGTAATCCAGATTTCGCCTATGTCGATGCACCCGGGGTCAGCTATCGCTGGCACGGTGCGCAGTACTCGAGTCAGTTCTACGCCTCCAGCGAGCCGTTGATGGGGCACGTTGCCATTCTTGAAGGGGTGTTTGGGCGTGATGCACAGCATCACCTGCACGGGAGTGAGCGCGAGGTCGCGGCGCACCTCAAGCGGCGCTTGGAGTTGTACCCTGACGAGCAGGCATCCGAGCTGGGTGCCCGGGCGCGCCAGCTGTGCGAGCGGCTGGAGTTGCAGGCGCGCCAGCAAGAGCAGGCGTTGTTCTCTATTGTCCTGACCACCTACAACCGCCCCGATCTGCTTCGCGACGCACTGCGCAGCATTGCCCAGCAATCCTTCAAGGACTTCGAGGTCATCCTGGTCAATGACAATGGCGACCCGGTCGAGTCGCTGCTGGCCGAGTGCGATTTCCCGGTCACGTATATCCGCCAAGGCCGTAATGGCGGCCCAGCCGCAGCGCGTAATGCAGCGTTGCGCCTGGCTCGTGGTCGGTATGTCGTTTTCCTGGACGATGACGACCTGTATCTGCCTGACCACCTCGAGGTACTGGCCAAGGCGCTGGATACCCACCCTGACAGCGTGGTGTACACGGACGCAGTGTTCATCCAGGAAACGATCACGGCAGGCAAGCGCACCGAAGTCGCACGTGAGCAACGCTACCCCCACGAGGCCTACTCAAGGGAGCGCTTGCTGGTTAACAACTACATCCCGATCAACACCTTTGCCTGCCCGCGTGCGCTGGCATTGGCCGTGGGCGACTTCGACGAAGCGTTGGCGGGCCTGGAGGATTGGGACGTGCTCATGCGCTTGAGTGCGCGCAGTGCCTTTCACCATATCCAGTGTGAAACGGTGCAGGTCCGCATGCGTCGCGATGACAGTGCCCCTGCACGACGCTCCGAGCAGGCACTCAAGGATTACCCTGCGCTTTATCGCGAACTGTATGCGCGGCACTCCGACCTTGGCAGTGAAGAAGTCAGGCACGGGCGCCAGCAAATGCTGGAGCATCTGGGTGGGAAACCCAAGGCGTTGACCGTGCAGAACTGGCTAGCCGAACGCGTTCCGGGCGCCATGCAGGCTCGCCTGATCGAGCAGCGTCTGCAAGCGCACCAGGGCGGGCCTGTGATCGGGGTCATCGTGGTGGATGCCGAAGGGCGCACGGATGCACTGAATGCATCGCTGCGCAGCCTGGCCAGCAATCACTGCCTGTATAGCGCATTGAAAGTCGTTGTGCTGACGCCAGGGGATGCGCCTACGACTTTGGCTCAGGACAAACTGCATGTCCTGCGCTTGACCGATGCCAACCTGGGCAGCCAGCTCAACCAGGTGGTGCAGGACGGTGGGTTCGACTGGTTCATGCTGGTAGAGGCGGGGGCTGAGTTCACGGCGAGCGGCCTGCTGATTACCGCGCTCGATCTGTTGGCGGCGCCTGGCTGCCGGGCCGTATATGGTGATGAAGGCTTGCGCGCTGAAGGCGCGGAAATGGGGGCTGCGCTGCGCCCTGACCTGAACCTGGACCTGCTGCTCAGCTTGCCGGCGAGCCTGTCTCGCCACTGGCTGTTCAACCGCCAGGTGTGGCTGGAGATGGACGGCTTCCGCCCAGAGGCGGGGCAGGCTTTCGAGCTGGATTACATCCTGCGCCTGATCGAGTCTGGCGGTTTCGAGGGGCTGGGTCATATCAGCGAGCCTTTGCTGATCTGCGAGGCCCCTGCACTGCGTGACTGCCCTGACGAGCGCAGGGCCATTCAGCGCCACCTGCACGCACGTGGTTTTGCCCAAGCCAGCGTCGAGTCGCGTATGCCCGGGCGTTATGACCTTGATTACGGCACCAGCGGCGATGCCTCGGTGAGTATCCTCATCCTGCTGCAGGGTAACAGCACGGAGCGGGTGCTGCGTTGCATGGAAACCCTTCTGCAGAAGACCACCCATCGAAACCATGAAGTGCTGCTGCTGGCGCGGGACGATGCTGGGCCGGCAGTGAAGAACTGGCTCGACGGCGTAGCCCAACTTGGCACCGATACCCTTCGTTGCTTGCGTTTCCCGGCGGGCATGACGCCTGTGCAAATGCGCAATCAGGCCGTCGGTCAGGCCCGTGGTGATTTCCTGCTGTGGCTGGACGAAGGCGCTGCCGTACTCGAGGGCGACTGGTTGCAGCAGCTGTTGAACCACGGCATGCGTCAGGAAGTCGGCGTGGTGGGGGCCAAACTGGTATCGGGGGACGCTACCATCAGCCATGCCGGTTTCGTACTTGGCCTCAATGGCCCTGTTGGTGAAGCCTTTGCCGGTCAGCCGATGGATGCCTCTGGCTACTTGCAGCGTCTGCAGGTTGACCAGAACTATGTCGCAGTAAGCGGCAAGTGCATGCTGGTGAACAAGGCCCTGTTCCTGGAAGCAGGTGGCTTCGACGAGACACCCGAGTTGCAGCGTTGGGCGGATGTCGACCTGTGCCTGCGTCTGCACCGTGGCGGCTACCTGAACGTGTGGACGCCGCGTGTGCAGTTGTTGCTCAGCGAGGATGCCGCCACACCGGCCAGCACCGATGAAGAGGATGCCTTGTATGACCGCTGGCTGCCTGCACTGGCACGCGACCCGCTGCACAACCCTAATTTCTCGCTGTCCTCCAGCAATGGCCTGGGGCTGGCGCCTTCCGGCCTGAGCTGGCGACCGTTGTCGTCGTGGAAGCCGCTGCCGACTGTGCTCGCCCACGTGGCGGACAGTGGTGGGTGTGGCAACTACAGGGTCATGCAGCCGCTGGATGCGCTCAACCGCGAGGGCTTGGCCGAGGGGGCGCTGGCGTGGAATTACCTTGCGCCTGCGGAGCTGGAGCGTTACCAGCCAGACAGCATCATCCTGCAGCGCCAGGTTGGCGACGAGCAGCTTGAACACATGCGCCGCATGCACGCATTCTCGCGGGCCTTCAAGGTCTATGAGCTGGACGACTACCTGCCCAACCTGCCGCTCAAGAGCGTGCACCGTGCGCACATGCCCAAGGACATTCTGCGTTCCATCCGCCGTGGCCTGACGTATGTGGACCGCTTCGTGGTCTCCACGCAACCGCTGGCCGAGGCCTTCGCTGGCCTGCATGGCGATATCCGGGTGGTGCCCAACACGCTCGACACCCGCTATTGGAAAGACCTCAAGGCGTTGCGCCGGCAGTCGCGCAAGCCGCGTGTCGGCTGGGCGGGTGGCGCAAGCCATACCGGCGACCTGGAGGTGATTGCCGACGTAGTCAAGGAATTGGCCAACGAGGTGGAGTGGGTGTTCTTCGGCATGTGCCCGGACAAGCTGCGGCCTTATGTGCATGAGTTCCACGAGGGTGTTTCGTTCGAGCAGTATCCGGCGATGTTGGCCCGGATGAACCTGGACCTGGCCCTGGCGCCCGTCGAGCAGAACCTGTTCAACGAGTGCAAGAGCAACCTGCGCCTGCTGGAGTACGGTGCCTGTGGTTTCCCTGTGATCGCCAGCGACGTACGGTGCTACCAGGGCTACAACGACTTGCCGGTTACGCTGGTGAAGAACCGGTTCCGTAGCTGGGTAGAGGCCATTCGCATGCACCTGTCCGACCTGGATGCCACGGCAAAGTCGGGCGATGCACTGCGCAATGCGGTGCTCGGTGGCTGGATGCTGGAAGGCGACAACCTGGCTAACTGGCGCAAGGCCTGGCTGCCGGACTGATACATGGCCGTAGGCCTGTGCCGGCCTCTTCGCGGGCTTGCCCGCTCCCACAGAGACTGCGCAAAGCTCAGGGCCTGCGCTGTACTTGTGGGAGCGGGCAAGCCCGCGAAGAGGCCGGCACGGGCAACCCAAACCCCCATCTCCGGCACGGCTATTGCTTTACCGCTGGCAACACACCGTTTTTATGACGGTCAGCCACGCGAGAGAGCACGATGCCCCAGGCCGCCCACGTATCCCGAGCCCCCGATCAGCAGGGGCAAACCCCGGTCGCGCAGGACAGCCACCAGGGTATCGAGCACGCCTTCGCCCTGTTCAATCAGGTGTCCAGCCAGCTGAGCCAGTCCTACAGCCTGCTTGAGGCCCGGGTCAGTGAGCTCAAGGGCGAGCTGGCCGTGGTCAGTGCCCAGCGCATCGACGAACTCAGTGAAAAGGAACGCCTGGCCAACCGCCTGCAAAACCTGCTGGACCTGCTGCCTGGCGGGGTGATCGTGATCGATGGCCAGGGGCTGGTGCGTGAAGCCAACCCGGCTGCCTGCGAATTGCTCGGTGAGCCGCTGATCGGCCAGCTCTGGCGGCAGGTAATCGCCCGCAGTTTCGCCCCGCGCAAGGACGATGGCCATGAGGTCTCGCTGCGCGATGGCCGCCGCCTGTCCATCGCGACCCGATCGCTGGACGCCGAGCCCGGCCAATTGGTGCTGCTCAACGACCTGACTGAAACCCGTCGCCTGCAAGACCAGCTGGCCCGCCACGAGCGGCTGTCGTCGCTGGGGCGCATGGTCGCCTCGCTGGCCCATCAGATCCGCACGCCGCTGTCGGCCGCCATGCTCTACGCCAGCCACCTGGCCGACAGCGAACAAGACCTGAGCGTGGAAACCCGCCAGCGTTTTGCCGGTACCTTGAAGGAGCGCCTGCACGAGCTGGAGCACCAGGTGCGCGACATGCTGGTGTTTGCCCGTGGCGAGTTGCCGCTCAATGACCGGGTTACCCCAAAGGCATTGTTCCAGGCCTTGCAACAGGCGGCCCAGTCGCATGTGCAGGGGCACGCCGTACGCTGGCAGTGCGACAGCCACCTGGGTGAGCTGCTGTGCAACCGCGACACATTGGTAGGTGCAATGCTCAACCTGATCGAAAACGCCCTGCAGGCCAGCGATGGCCCGGCGCGGCTCAAGGTGCACCTGTTCCGCCGCGAGCGCACCCTGCACCTGTGCGTAAGCGACGCTGGCAGTGGCATTGGCGCAGATTTGCTCGCTCGCCTGGGCGAGCCATTCCTCACCACCAAGGCGACCGGTACCGGCCTGGGGCTGGCGGTAGTCCAGGCGGTGGTGCGTGCGCACCAGGGCGCGATCAGCCTGCGCTCGAAGCTGGGCCGCGGTACCTGTGTGCGGGTGGAATTACCGTTGATCGACGGGCTATTGGCGGAGGGCGCGTAATGGTCAAGGTGCTGCTGGTCGAGGACGACCGCGTATTGCGCCAGGCGCTGGGCGACACCCTGGAAATCGGCGGCTTCGCCTACCAGGCGGTGGGCAGCGCCGAGGAGGCACTGGAAGCTGTGCTGGACGAGGCGTTCAGCCTGGTGGTGAGTGACGTGAACATGCCTGGCATGGACGGCCACCAACTGTTGGCGCAACTGCGTCGCCAGCAACCTCAGTTGCCGGTGTTGCTGATGACTGCGCACGCCGCCGTCGAGCGGGCCGTCGAGGCCATGCGTCAAGGCGCTGTCGACTACCTGGTCAAGCCGTTCGAGCCCAAGGCGTTGCTCAGCCTGGTCGAGCGGCATGCTGCCGGGCGAGTGGCTGACGATGAAGGGCCCGTGGCCTGCGAGCCTGCCAGCCGGCAGTTGCTGGAGCTGGCTGCGCGGGTGGCGCGCAGTGAATCGACGGTGTTGATCTCTGGTGAGTCCGGTACTGGCAAGGAAGTGCTGGCGCGCTACATCCACCAGCAATCGCCGCGGGCGGCGCAGCCCTTTGTGGCCATCAACTGCGCGGCCATTCCCGACAACATGCTTGAGGCCACCCTGTTCGGCCATGAAAAGGGCGCCTTTACCGGCGCCATCGCCGCCCAGGCCGGCAAATTCGAACAGGCGCAGGGCGGCACCTTGCTGCTCGACGAAATCTCGGAAATGCCGTTGGCCTTGCAGGCCAAGCTGCTGCGTGTGTTGCAGGAGCGCGAGGTGGAGCGGGTAGGTGGGCGCAAGCCGATCAGCCTTGATATCCGCGTGCTGGCTACCACCAACCGTGACCTGGCGGGTGAAGTGGCGGCCGGGCGCTTCCGTGAAGACCTTTATTACCGCCTTTCGGTATTCCCCCTGGCGTGGCGGCCGCTGCGCGAGCGCCCGGGTGACATCCTGCAACTGGCCGAGCGCCTGCTGGCGCGCCATGTGGCCAAGATGAAGCACGCCCCGGTGCAGCTATCGCCACAGGCGCGCGCTTGCCTGCAGGCCTATGCCTGGCCTGGCAACGTGCGTGAACTGGACAACGCGTTGCAGCGGGCGCTGATCCTGCAGCAGGGTGGGGTGATCGAGGCGGCGGATTTCTGTCTGGCCGGCGTCATTCCATTGTCAGCTGGCATTGAGCCATCACTTGAAGTGCCTGCCGAGGCCGGTGGGCTGGGCGATGACATGCGCCGGCATGAGTACCAGATGATCATCGACACCCTGCGCACCGAGCGTGGCCGCCGCAAAGAAGCGGCCGAACGCCTCGGCATCAGCCCGCGCACCTTGCGTTACAAACTGGCGCAGATGCGCGATGCCGGGTTTGACGTCGAGGCCAGCCTGTTCGGCTGAGGAACAAACCACTCCGCTGCAGCGCGGTTCCCTGTGGGAGCGGGCGTGCCCGCGAAGAACCCAGCGCGGTGTCCAGCACCGGCTGCGCCGGTGTTCGCGGCGGTTCGACGCCTCGACATGCCCGCTCCCACAGGGGCCGTGTGATGGCACACGCTTTAGTTGCCAAGGCTGGCACCTTTGTTGCTTTACGTAGGCTATCCGCCGCATGAGTGTCAAAAAAATGCGGCCGCAGGAGAGAGAAAGGTCATGAGCCAAGGTGTTGAATTCAATCGTCTGATGCTGGACATGCGGGCCATGCAGGCCGATGCCATGTCGCTGCCGAAGGTCACGGCTGCCCCCGAGCTGGCACCCGGCCAGAGTACCTTTGCCGACATGCTCGGCCAGGCCATCGGCAAGGTGCATGAGACCCAGCAGGCCTCGACCCAGCTGGCCAACGCCTTCGAGATCGGCAAGAGCGGCGTCGACCTTACCGACGTGATGATCGCTTCGCAAAAGGCCAGCGTTTCGATGCAGGCCATGACCCAGGTGCGCAACAAGCTGGTCCAGGCGTACCAGGACATCATGCAGATGCCGGTTTGAGGACGGACGTAAACCATGGCTGAAGCAGTCGTCGAAAACGCCCCTGCCAAAAGCGGCAAGCCTGCGTCCAAATCGCCGGTGCCGGGCATGGCGTTTCTGGAAAACATCGCGCAGATGCCCATGCTGCGTCAGGTTGGCCTCATGGTTGGCCTGGCGGCCAGCGTGGCGATCGGCTTTGCTGTGGTGCTGTGGTCGCAACAACCCGATTACCGTCCGCTGTACGGCAGCCTGTCGGGCATGGACACCAAGCAGGTCATGGATACCCTGGCCGCTGCCGATATCCCCTATAACGTGGAGCCCAACTCAGGCGCTCTGCTGGTCAAGGCCGACGACCTCTCCCGTGCGCGCCTGAAACTGGCAGCCGCCGGCGTAGCACCCAGCGACGGCAATGTCGGTTTTGAACTGCTCGACAAGGAGCAGGGCCTTGGCACCAGCCAGTTCATGGAAGCCACCCGCTACCGCCGCAGCCTGGAAGGCGAGCTGGCGCGTACCGTTTCCAGCCTGAACAACGTCAAGGCTGCCCGCGTGCACCTGGCGATTCCGAAAAGCTCGGTGTTCGTGCGTGACGAACGCAAGCCCAGTGCCTCGGTACTGGTCGAGTTGTACCCGGGCCGCGCCCTGGAAGCCGGGCAGGTCATGGCCATCGTCAACCTGGTTGCCACCAGCGTGCCGGAGCTGGACAAGTCGCAGGTCACCGTGGTCGACCAGAAGGGCAACTTGCTGTCCGAGCAGCTACAGGACTCTGCCCTGACCGAAGCCGGCAAGCAGTACGACTACAGCCGCCGCGTGGAAAGCATGCTTACCCAGCGCGTGCGCAACATCCTGCAGCCGGTGCTGGGCAATGACCGCTACAAGGCCGAAGTGTCTGCCGACCTGGACTTCAGCGCCGTCGAATCGACCGCCGAGCAGTTCAACCCCGACCAGCCCGCGCTGCGCAGCGAGCAGTCGGTGGACGAGCAGCGTGCCAGCAGCCAAGGCCCGCAAGGCGTGCCCGGCGCGCTGAGCAACCAGCCGCCCGGTGCTGCCTCGGCCCCGCAAACCACCGGTGGCGCGGCCACTCCGGCTGCCGCCATCCAGCCTGGTCAGCCACTGGTGGACGCCAACGGCCAGCAAATCATGGACCCGGCCACCGGTCAGCCGATGCTTGCGCCGTACCCGTCGGACAAGCGCCAGCAGAGTACCAAGAACTTCGAGCTGGACCGCTCCATCAGCCACACCCGTCAGCAGCAGGGGCGCATGACCCGCCTGTCGGTGGCGGTGGTAGTGGACGACCAGGTCAAGGTCGACCCGGCCACCGGCGACACCACCCGCGCGCCATGGGGTGCCGAGGACCTGGCACGCTTTACCCGCCTGGTGCAGGACGCGGTCGGCTTCGATGCCAGCCGTGGCGACAGCGTGACGGTAATGAACGTGCCGTTCGCCGCTGACCGTGGCGAGGAAGTTGCCGAAATCGCGTTCTACCAACAACCGTGGTTCTGGGACATCGTCAAGCAGGTGCTGGGCGTGGTGTTCATCCTGGTGCTGGTGTTCGGCGTGTTGCGGCCGGTGCTCAACAACATCACAGGGGGCGGCAAGCAGGCTGCCTCGGATAGCGACATGGAGCTGGGCGGCATGGTGGGGTTGGATGGCGAACTGGCCAACGACCGCGTCAGCCTGGGTGGCCCGACAAGCATTCTGCTGCCTAGCCCGAGCGAGGGTTACGAGGCACAGCTCAACGCAATCAAAGGCCTGGTGGCCGAAGACCCGGGCCGTGTAGCCCAGGTCGTCAAAGACTGGATCAACGCCGATGAGTGATAACCGAGCCGTTACCGCCAAGCTGAGCCGCGTCGACAAGGCGGCGATCCTGCTGCTTTCGCTGGGCGAGACCGATGCGGCCCAGGTGCTGCGGCACATGGGCCCCAAGGAAGTGCAGCGGGTGGGCGTGGCCATGGCGCAGATGGGCAATGTGCACCGTGACCAGGTCGTGCAGGTTATGAGCGAGTTCGTCGACATCGTTGGCGACCAGACCAGCCTGGGCGTGGGCTCCGATGCCTACATCCGCAAGATGCTCAACCAGGCGCTGGGCGAGGACAAGGCCAACGGCCTGGTCGACCGCATCCTGCTGGGTGGCAACACCAGCGGCCTGGACAGCCTGAAATGGATGGAGCCGCGTGCCGTCGCCGACGTAATCCGCTACGAGCACCCGCAGATCCAGGCCATCGTGGTGGCCTACCTCGACCCGGATCAGGCCGGCGAAGTGCTGAGCAACTTCGACCACAAGGTGCGCCTGGACATCGTCCTGCGCGTATCCTCGCTGAACACCGTACAGCCGGCAGCGTTGAAGGAGCTGAACCAGATTCTCGAGAAGCAGTTCTCGGGCAACTCCAACGCGGCGCGCACCACCCTGGGTGGCATCAAGCGTGCTGCCGACATCATGAACTTCCTCGACAGCTCCGTGGAAGGTGCGCTGATGGACGCGATTCGCGAAGTCGACAGCGACCTGTCGGAGCAGATCGAAGACCTGATGTTCGTCTTCAACAACCTGGCCGACGTCGACGACCGCGGCATCCAGGCGCTGCTGCGCGAAGTGTCGTCCGACGTGCTGGTGGTGTCGCTCAAGGGCGCCGACGAGCGGGTCAAGGACAAGATCTTCAAGAACATGTCCAAGCGTGCCTCGGAGCTGCTGCGCGACGACCTGGAGGCCAAGGGGCCGGTGCGGGTCAGCGACGTGGAAACGGCGCAGAAGGAAATCCTCACCATCGCCCGCCGCATGGCCGAAGCCGGCGAGATCGTGCTCGGTGGCAAGGGTGCCGAGGAAATGATTTAAGCGGCAAGCTTTAAGCTACAAGCCTCAAGAAAAAGCAGCCTTCATGCAGCCTGCCTGTTCTTGAGGCTTGTAGCTTGAAGCTAGAGGCTCTCACAAACAGGCATGCCAATGTCCAGCAAAGAACACCACCCCAGCGACCTGATCCGCGCCCGCGACCTCGAGGGCGTGGATGTGTGGGCGCTGCCCAGCTTCGATCCGGAACCGGAGCCTGAACCCGAGCCAGAACCGGAGCCAGAGGTCGTTGAAGAAGTCGAGGAAGTGCCGCTGGAAGAAGTCCAGCCGCTGACCCTGGAGGAGCTCGAAGCCATCCGCCAGGAAGCCTACAACGAAGGCTTTGCCACCGGTGAGCGCGAGGGCTTTCACAGCACCCAGCTCAAGGTTCGCCAGGAGGCTGAAGAGGCCCTGAAAGCCAAGCTTGGCAGCCTCGAGCAGCTGATGGGCCACCTCATGGAACCGATCGCCGAGCAAGACACGCAGATCGAGAAAACCCTCGTGCACCTGGTGGCGCACATGACCCGCCAGGTCATCGGTCGCGAATTGCGTAATGATTCCAGCCAGATAACCCAGGTGCTGCGCGAGGCCCTCAAGCTGCTGCCCATGGGCGCGGACAATATCCGTATTCACCTCAATCCGCAGGACTTCGAACTGGCCAAGGCGTTGCGTGAACGCCATGAGGAAAGCTGGCGGCTGCTTGAAGACAGCGCGCTGCTGCCCGGTGGCTGCCGTATCGAGACGCTTCACAGCCGCATCGATGCCACCATGGAAACGCGCATTGAAAAGGCTGTCGCGCAACTGTTCGACCAGCTGCATGACCACGCGCTGCACCCGGCAGCGCCGGATGTGGCGGTCGACCTGGACAAGCCGGTGGAAGCCCCTGATGCACCTTGAGCGCACCAGCTTCGGCAAGCGCCTGGGCAGTTACGCCGAGGCCATCGAGCTGCCGGCCCAGCCCGTGGTCGAAGGCCGCCTGCTACGCATGGTCGGCCTCACCCTGGAGGCCGAAGGCCTGCGCGCAGCAGTGGGCAGCCGTTGCCTGGTCATCAACGACGACAGCTACCACCCGGTACAGGTCGAGGCCGAAGTCATGGGCTTTGCCGGGCCAAAGGTGTTCCTGATGCCGGTCGGCAGCATCGTCGGCATCGCCCCTGGCGCCCGCGTGGTGCCGCTGGATGACGGTGGCCGCCTGCCCATGGGCATGAGCATGCTCGGCCGGGTGCTGGACGGTGCCGGCCGTGCGCTGGATGGCAAGGGCGGTATGAAAGCCGAGGACTGGGTGCCGATGGACGGCCCGGTCATCAACCCGCTCAACCGCGACCCCATCAGCAAGCCGCTGGATGTGGGTATCCGCAGTATCAACGGGCTGCTCACGGTCGGTCGCGGTCAGCGCCTGGGCCTGTTCGCCGGTACCGGCGTGGGTAAGTCGGTGTTGCTTGGAATGATGACCCGCTTCACCGAAGCGGAAATCATCGTGGTTGGCCTGATCGGCGAGCGGGGCCGGGAGGTGAAGGAGTTCATCGAGCATATCCTCGGTGAGGAGGGCCTGAAACGCTCGGTGGTGGTGGCTTCGCCTGCCGACGATGCGCCACTCATGCGCCTGCGCGCCGCCATGTATTGCACGCGCATTGCCGAGTACTTCCGCGACAAAGGCAAGAACGTGCTGCTGCTGATGGATTCGCTAACCCGTTTCGCCCAGGCTCAGCGGGAAATTGCCTTGGCCATTGGCGAACCGCCCGCTACCCGGGGTTACCCGCCGTCGGTGTTCGCCAAGCTGCCCAAGCTGGTGGAGCGGGCGGGCAATGGTGAGCCGGGCGGTGGTTCGATTACGGCGTTTTACACCGTGCTGTCCGAAGGCGACGACCAGCAGGACCCCATTGCCGACTCGGCGCGGGGTGTGCTCGACGGCCACTTCGTGCTGTCGCGCCGGTTGGCCGAGGAAGGTCATTACCCGGCCATCGACATCGAAGCCTCGATCAGCCGGGTGATGCCCCAGGTGGTCGATGCTGATCATTTGCGCCAGGCGCAAAAGTTCAAGCAGTTGTGGTCGCGCCTGTCGCAAAGCCGTGACCTGATCAGCGTGGGCGCCTACGTGGCCGGCGGCGACCCGGAAACAGACCTGGCCATTGCCTTGCAGGCGAAGCTGGTAGCGTTTTTGCGCCAGGGCTTGCAGGACAACGAGGGCATGGCCCAGAGCCGCGAACAGCTAGGGGCGATCTTCACGCCCCCGGCTGGCTGATAGGCCATGGCGCAACCCGGCCGCGCCGCTCGTCTGGCGCCAGTGGTGGACATGGCCGAAGAGGCCGAGCGCAAGGCAGCGCAGCGCCTTGGGCACTTCCAGCAGCAAGTGGCCATGTCCCAGGCCAAGCTGGCCGAGCTTGAGCGCTTTCGCGAGGATTACCAGCTGCAATGGATCAATCGTGGCGGGCAGGGCGTGAATGGCAGCTGGCTGGTCAACTACCAGCGCTTTCTCGGGCAGCTGGAAACGGCCATGACCCAGCAGCGCCAGAGCCTGGTCTGGCACCAGAACAACCTGAACAATGCCCGTGGCGTATGGCAGCAGGCCTATGCCCGGGTGGAGGGGTTGCGCAAGCTGGTGCAGCGCTACATGGACGAAGCCCGGCGCGCCGAAGACAAGCGTGAGCAGCGGTTGCTGGATGAATTGTCGCAGCGGCTGCCGCGGTCAAATGGTTTTTAGCTATTTGCCTTGAGCCTTGCAGCGCCTATGAGATCGAGCGCCGCCCGCGCGGCGCTTCGCGGGGCAAGCCCGCTCCCACATTTGTTGCAACGTGGCCATGTCTGTGGGA
>NZ_JBIVXJ010000010.1:0-213058 GCF_044769185.1 Pseudomonas sp. NPDC090592 | reverse complement strand
CTGCTGCACCTGGTTTACGGGGTGGTGAAGTCGGGGATACCGTTTGACCCCAAAATCCCTCTTGCGGGGTGAGGGTCAAGACGGTATCTACAGGGACCGTGCAGGTCATCATTAGCATCAACTTCAAAATGGCCCGGGCGCGTTGATGCATGGCGTATCGAGAGCGGGTGGCCTTATTGGGCGAAGCTTCATCAGCACTTAGGTTGGCTGGCCCAAGGCCTTGTAGCAGGCTGCAATCCTGGACGCTCAAACCGCAATAAGCTCGGCAAGGTTGCGGTATTGGCCCTTGAAGTACAGCAATGGCTGCGAATCAGCCGCTTTCTGCAAGTTGAACGCCTTCACCTCACCAATCACGATCAGGTGGTCGCCCGCTTCGTGCTCTGCGTGAATTTCGCAATCGAGCCAGTACAAGCTGCCCGCAATGACCGGATTACCCAAAGGCGATTGCTGCCACTCCACGCCGTGCCACTTGTCCGTACCCCGCCGGGCGAACTGGTTGGAGACATTGACCTGTTCACCGGACAGGATGTTGACCGCGAACCGACCGGCCTGGCGGATTCTAGGGTAGCTGGCCGAGCTGCGCATTACGCTGAATGACACCAGCGGTGGGCTCATCGACACGCTGTAGAACGACTGGCAAGTAAAGCCAATCGGCTCGTCGTCGATGTGCGTTGTAATCACCGTGATGCCAGAGGCGTAGTGCCCAAGCGCTTCGCGGAAGCTCAACGGCTCGATAGCAGTACTGGGGAGTGACATAGTGGGTCCTGGGTATTGATTACCGCTCGAAAGTGCAGGGGTAAGCCGAGCCAGCCCGATCACTCGGGCTGTACTCCACCTGAACCTTCGCTGCTTTAGGCTCAGCGCTTGTTCAGTAGCTCTTGACGGACAATTTCTGCGCCGGCGCTCAGGGCATTGAGCTTGCCTCTTGCCACGTGACGCGGCAGCGGCGCCATACCGCAGTTGGTGCAGGGGTAGAGCTTGTCGGCGTCTACAAATTGCAGGGCCTTGCGAAGCGTGTTTGCCACTTCTTCTGGTGTTTCGATGGCGTGGTTGGCCACATCGATGGCGCCGACCATTACTTTCTTGCCACGGATCAGCTCGATCAGGTCCATGGGCACGTGGGAGTTGTGGCACTCCAGCGAGACGATATCAATGCTGGACTTCTGTAGCTTGGGGAAGGCTTCTTCGTATTGACGCCATTCCGAGCCCAAGGTCTTTTTCCAGTCGGTATTGGCCTTGATGCCGTAGCCGTAGCAGATGTGCACGGCGGTTTCGCACTTGAGGCCTTCGATGGCGCGCTCCAGCGTAGCGACACCCCACTCGTTCACTTCGTCGAAGAAGACGTTAAAGGCAGGTTCGTCGAACTGGATGATGTCGACACCGGCCGCTTCGAGTTCGCGAGCTTCCTGGTTGAGGATCTTGGCGAACTCCCAGGCCAGCTTTTCGCGGCTTTTGTAGTGCGCGTCATACAGCGTGTCGATCATGGTCATGGGACCTGGCAGTGCCCATTTGATCGGTTGCGAGGTTTGCTGACGCAGGAACTTGGCGTCTTCGACGAACACGGGCTTGAGACGGGCAACGGCGCCCACCACCGTTGGCACGCTGGCATCGTAGCGATCGCGAATCCTTACGGTTTCACGTTTTTCAAAGTCCACGCCATCGAGGTGTTCGATGAAGGTCGTGACGAAATGCTGACGTGTTTGCTCGCCATCGCTGACGATGTCGATACCGGCGTGTTGTTGCTCTTGCAAAGACAAGCGCAGCGCATCTTGCTTGCCTTCGATCAGTTCATCACCTTGCAGTTTCCACGGTGACCAAAGTTTTTCAGGTTCTGCGAGCCAGGAGGGTTTAGGCAAGCTGCCAGCAGTCGACGTGGGGAGCAATTTTTTCACAATAAAAGACCTTGTACGTGGGCGATTCAAGCGGCGTAACGGGTAGACCACTGCTCAAGAATGGCGTGGTAAGGTTTGATGAAGTGCTCTTCGGCAAACTTCCCTTGCTCAATAGCGAGCCGGCCACGTTCTTCTCGATCATAAACAATACGCGTCAGCGAATAGTCCTGGTGTTGCAAGCTGGGTTGATAGGACTTTCCGGCTACGGAGTTCGCATTGTAGATTTCAGGGCGGTAAATTTTCTGGAACGTGTCCATCGTGCTGATGGTGCTGATCAATTCCAGGTTGGTGTAGTCACCCAGCAAGTCACCGGCAAAGTAGAAGGCCAGGGGCGCAACACTGTTCGGTGGCATGAAGTAACGCACCTTCAGGCCCATCTTCTTGAAATACTCATCTGTCAGGGAGTATTCATCCTGCTGGTATTCAGCACCGAGCACCGGATGCTGGTTCTCCGTGCGCTGATAGGTCTTGGCACTGGAGACACTCAGGCAGATTACAGGCGGCTTGTTGAAATGCGCCTTGTAAGCGTCCGAGCTGACAAAAGACTTGAACAGCTTGCCGTGCAGGTCGCCAAAGTTATCCGGTGTGCTGAACTCAGCGCGATCCTTGTTATGGCCCAGCAACAGCACGCTGAAGTCATAATCCCGCACGTACGATGAGAAGTTGTTGCCCACCATTCCGGCAATGCGCTCGTTGGTCAGGCGGTCAACCACGGTGGTTTTCAGGATTTCAATCAAGGGTAGAGCATGGTCGCTGTGCTCTGCCGCAATATTCATTTCTACAGAAATGATCTCAAGCTCGACGGAGTAGCGGTCAGCCTTGGGGTTGTCCCAGTGCGCCAGCGCATTGAAGCGGTTATCAATCATGTTCAATGTGTTGCGCAAATTCTCCTGACGGCTGGCCCCTCTCGCCAAGTTAGCGAAGTTGGTGGTTATGCGCGTATTGTTCGATGGTTGATAGTTTTCATCGAAACAAATGCTCTTAATGGCAAATGTAAAGTCATTGCTCATTTTGGCCTGTTACCCTGATCTCGTAATGGTTTCAGTGCGTCTTGTAGCGCTGTTGTTCAGCTAGCCAGAACTACACTGCCTATTTGAGATACATTTTAGGGGGCGCTATAGAGCGATAGCTAATGAATTGAATTCAGAGATTTTTTAGCGCTGCTCATGATGAGGCTAGGTTTGATTGAAAAATTCTCACCAGAATTTTCAGCACTGTGCGCAGCATCGTGTCGAGATTTTGCAGCGTGGGGCGCAAGATACGACCTGAAGGATATTCAGTGCAGGCACTGAGGCGTGTTACTTTCAGCGCCCCATTGCGCAACATATGGATCATCGTATGCGTACCGCCTTTCTCGCCGCTGCCGGGGTGGCTTTGCTATCCGGCTGTGCTACATCCCCGATTCCTTCCTCTCAGGCAGACCCTGTGCCAGCGAGCCGCCTGTTAGCGTTTCAAGCAACACCATCCACCCCTTACGGCACGCTTGTGGTCACTCGCGATTCAGGCTTCACCGGCAGCGCTTGCAACACCATCCTCTACATTGACGGCCAGAAATCAGCTGAAATTGCTTCGGGGGAGAGTGCAAGGTTCTACCTTGCGCCGGGCGAGCGAATTGTCGGGGTCAATTCCACTACCCTGTGCGGTGGGGGCCTGAAAGAGCGTGCATTTGTGCTGGATGCTGGCGCCACCAAGAAATACCGTATCTCGATTGATACCAGCATGAGCATGGATCTCTCGCCTACAGCTTTCTAGCCAGTCAGGGGCTTTCGCTGCCTCGCTGCACGAAATACAACCTTGAAGTCCGTAACGCCAGGCATCTCGCCACATTGAGGATACACCGCCATGGAAAGCGCATACGCCCACGTCAAACACAGGCTGCATAATCGTCGCTTCACTGTCGCCAACAACACCCAAGGCCTGTCGGGGACCGGCACGGTTTTCCACTATCTGGTCGAAGAATCTGCTATCACCAGCACCTATCAAGGCGGCCGGATTCGTTCCGGCCATCAGGTGGGCCGGGTAACCGGGCCGGATACCATCGAGCTGCTTTACCACTGCATCACCAACGACGGCGAAATGCTCGCTGGTTGGTCACGCGGCAGGGTAGGGGTCGATGAAGCTGGGCGCACTACGCTGCATTTCGTTTGGGGGTGGTTGTCGGGCGGGCAGGGTGGTGGGGAGTCCAGCTACGTCGAAGCCAAGGCAGCTGGCGCTGTGTTCGAGCAGATAAAGTAAAAACCACTGCAGGCTCGACGATGTATGTTCTGTCGCTGAGTAGCTGATCCATTTTCTGCACGTGCCGCGCGTGCTCGAAGGCCTCGAGCTGGCTGCTTTGCAGCCCTTCACGGGCTTGCCCGCCCTCATAGAACTGCACATCACTTACTGATTCAGCAGGGACCCTGTGGGAGCGGGCAAGCCCGCGAACACCGGCGCAGCCGGTGCCATGCACCGCGTAGGATTCTTCGCGGGCACGCCCGCTCCCACAGGGTACGCGGTGCGTCCGGCATCAGTTCTCTGCGCGAGAGCGCATGGGCAATCTCCCAAAGGGTCGGCGGCGCGCTTGCAAGCTTTCGCTCCTAGGCGGGCAGGCTCAGGCGCAAGGCCAGGGCGGCCAGGGTCGCGAGCAGGATCGGCAGGGTAAGCAGGGTGCCCACCTTGAAGTAGTAACCCCAGGTGATGCGGATGTTCTTCTGCGCCAGTACGTGCAGCCACAGCAAGGTGGCGAGGCTGCCGATGGGCGTGAATTTCGGCCCCAGGTCGCAGCCGATCACGTTGGCGTACACCATCGCGTCATGGATCACGCCCGTGGCATTGCTGCCCTGGATTGAAAGCGCACCGATAAGCACGCTGGGCAGGTTGTTCATCACCGAAGACAGCAACGCCGCGGTAAAACCGGTGCCCAACGTGGCGGCCCACAGGCCCTGCCCGGCAAAGTAGCTGAACAGTGTGGAAAGCGCATCGGTAAGGCCTGCGTTTCGCAAGCCGTATACCACCAGGTACATCCCCAGCGAGAACACCACGATGTGCCAGGGGGCGTGCCTGATGACCTTGCGCGTAGAGATGATGTGGCCCTTGCCAGCGATGACCAGAAGGATGACGGCACACAGCGTCGCGACAACGCTGACGGGTACACCGAGCGGCTCCAGCGCAAACAGGCCGGCCAACAACAGGGCCAGCACCCACCACCCCGCAAGGAATGTGGCCTGGTCCCGAATGGCCCGCTTGGGGGCGGCCAGTTGTTCGGGGTCGTACTGGGCGGGGATGGCCTTGCGGTAGAACAGCCACAGCATCAGCAACGTGGCGGCCACGCTCACCAGGTTCACTGGCCACATGACAGCGGCGTACTCACCAAAGCCTACCCCGAAGAAGTCGGCAGAGACGATGTTCACCAGGTTGGACACCACCATGGGCAGGCTTGCCGTGTCGGCGATAAAGCCCGCAGCCATGACGAAGGCGAGTGTGGCAGCAGGGCTGAAGCGCAGGGCGGTGAGCATTGCGATAACGATAGGGGTGAGGATCAGCGCCGCGCCGTCGTTGGCGAACAGTGCCGATACCGCCGCGCCCAGCAGCACCATCAGCGCGAACAGGCGCCCGCCGTTGCCCCGGCCCCAGCGGGCCATGTGCAAGGCTGCCCATGCGAAAAACCCGGCCTCGTCCAGCAACAGGCTGATGATGATGATCGCGATGAAGGTGGCCGTGGCATTCCACACCACGTGCCATACCACTGGTACATCACTGAGGCTGACCACACCGGTGAGCAGCGACAGGGTTGCGCCTGCAGCGGCACTCCAGCCAACGCCAAGGCCTTTGGGTTGCCAGATGACCAGTGTGAGGGTGAACACGAAGATCAGGGCAGCGATGAGCATGTGCGAACCTCAGCAGCACGAAGCCTGGCGGATGGGGCGGTCTTCCATGCCGGCAACCCGCCCCTATCGTTTTAATCCGCTTTAACCCACAGTGATAGCTGCATTCAACACCAGTACCACAATCAAAC
The DNA here is from genome assembly GCF_044769185.1 of Pseudomonas sp. NPDC090592. Classification (NCBI taxonomy): domain Bacteria; kingdom Pseudomonadati; phylum Pseudomonadota; class Gammaproteobacteria; order Pseudomonadales; family Pseudomonadaceae; genus Pseudomonas; species Pseudomonas sp. NPDC090592. Next base: position 207,172 of record NZ_JBIVXJ010000010.1, on the reverse strand, counting down.
CGACTACCGCCACGATGGACTGCACCACCGAAATGGTCTTGGTGGCTTCGCCCATGCTCATGCCAAACGACTCCTTCACCATCCAGAAGCCGGCATGGTTGGCATAGTTGAAGAACAACGAGCCGCAACCGATGGCCAGGGCCAGCAACGGCAGGTTGAGGCTGGGGTCTGCACCTGCAAGCGGTGCCAGCAAACCGGAAGCGCCAACGATACCCACGGTGGCGGACCCGGTAGACACCGAGAGCAACATCGCAATCAGCCACCCCAAAATCAAGGGCGGGAAGGCCGATTGCTGGGTCAGGTGCACAATGGCATCGCCCACCTTGGCGCTGGTCAGCAGCTCCTGGAAGGCGCCGCCACCGGCGATGATCATGATGATGGAGGCGATAGGCTTGAGGCTTTTGCCCAACGCATCGCGCAGTTGTTCGGCGTCGCCGCCACGGGCCAGTACCAGGCTGGCGCCGGCGAACAGCACGCCCAGCAGCATGGCGATCAGCGGGTTACCGAGGAAGCTGGCCAGCTCCAGCAGTGCATTGCCTTTGGGCAGCAGCATTTCGGCCACGGCATGCACCAGCATCAGGATTGCCGGCAGCAGCGCGGCCAGCATGCCGATGAACACGCCTGGGCGGGGTTGGTCGCCGGCTTTTTCAGTCAGCGTGAACTGGTCGAGCAACGCCTGGTCGGGGCGTGTGCTCATACGTTTGGAAATGAACATGCCATACAGCGGGCCGCCCAGGACCATTGCCGGGATAGCCGCAAGGAAGCCGTAGAGCATGGTGGGGCCAACCGACGTCTTGAGCACGGCGATGGCGGTCAGCGGGCCTGGGTGCGGCGGCACCATGCCGTGCATGGCGGCCAGCGCCGAAATTACCGGCACACCTACATACACATAAGCCGAGCCTTTGAAGCGTGCCTTGCCTTCCAGCTTGCGCGCCACGCTGAAGATCAGCGGCAGCATGATCACCAGGCCCACTTCGAAGAACATGGGGATGCCGATGACGAAGGCAACCAGCATCATGGCCCACGGGATCATGCGGTCCGACGTGCGTTTGAGGATCACGTCAGCGACCTGCTCGGTGACGCCTGCGTCAGCCAGGATTTTACCCAGCATCGCGCCAAGCGCGATCACTACCCCGACTGCGCCCAGGGTCTTGCCGGCGCCGGTGATCAGGTGGGCGACGATGCTGCCGGGCTCCATGCGGGTTGCAAAGCCAACGCCGATGGACACCACCAGCAAGGCCAGCAGCGGGTGCATCTTCAGGCGCGACACGATAAGCGCCACCAGTACCAGAACACTGACCAAGGCAGTCAGCAACAGCTGTATATCTAAAGGAGTCATGCAAGGAATCTCGGTTGGGCAGGCGCTCTGGCGGCACTCAGGATTAGAAGGCGAACTGTTCGACGTCGAGAGGAATGGAGCTGAAGCCTGCGGATGGAGGTTCCGCACACGGCAAATGCACGTTGTTGCGTGGGGTAGTCATGGCACGATTCACCTTGTTATTTGGTCATCTATATGAATCGTTTCAAAGTATTTCGGTTGTGACCGGGTACTGTCAAGCGCAGGTGGTCGTCTCCAGGGGCGCGCGCTGTTGTCAGCCATCAGCTTCGAGTGGCCTTTTAGCCCCGGCGGGCAATACTTCTCTGTATACGCAGGCGTGTTCCTGGTGGCGCGCGCCGCTGGGAGGTGTCAGGTGAACAAACTTTCAATCATAGGTGCCGGCCTGGTCGGCGAAGCGGCGGCGCAGATCATCGCCCGGGATGAGCTGTGCCGTGAGCTGGTATTGATGGACGTGCAGGGTGAACTGGCGCAGGGCAAGGCGCTGGACGTGTGGCAGGCTGCCGTGGAATCCGGCTCGGATACCCGCGTTTACGGCGGCGCCAAGGCCGAAATGCTGGATGGCTCCGAGCTGGTGGTGATTACCGCAGGCGTGCCGCGCAAGCCCGGCCAGTCGCGCCAGGATGTGTTGAGCATCAACCTGCCGATACTGGATGGCATCATGGCCGACATCAAACACCATGCCCCAGCGGCAACGGTGCTGGTGGTGTCCAACCCGGTCGACGTGCTCACCTACCGCGCCTGGAGCCTCAGCGGCCTTGGCCGCGACAAGGTGTTCGGGCAGGCGGGGGTGCTGGATACCGCGCGCATGAAGTGTTTCATCGCCGAGCAAACCGGGTTTTCTGCACGGGACATCACGGCACTGGTGCTGGGCGGGCATGGCGACAGCATGGTGCCATTGATGCGTTATTGCCAGATCGGCTCGGTGCCGCTGTCCCACTTCCTGTCCAGTGACCAGATCGAGCAAATCGTCGAGCGCACGCGCAAAGGCGGCGGCGAGATCCTGGGGTTGAAGAAGATGGGCAGCGCCTGTGATGCACCGGGCGTGGCCATTGCGCAGATGGTGGATGCCATCGCCAACCAACGCAACCGTATCTTGCCAGCGGTGGCGATTCTGGAAGGGGAGTACGGGCGCAAGGACATCGCCATGGGCGTGCCCTGTGTATTGGCGGGCGCGGGGCTTGCGCGGGTAATCGAGTTGCCGCTGGATGCGCAGGAGCAGGCGATGTTTGACCATTCTGCCGATCAGGTGGCACGGGATATTGCCGAGATGAAGGCCCTTTGAGCGAAGGGCATGGCTTTATCGTCGGCGTGTGGGGATGCGATAAAGCCTGTGCACAGCGGTGAAAGGCCTGGAACGAACGACACATCATGTGTCAACCTGAATTTGACCTCTTCCACTTGACTTGTGCAAAATCGCGCCTCATTTTCGATGAAGAACCCGACCAAGCTCAGGAGGCCGAATGGAGTACCGTACTGCAAACGACGTCCTGCAAGCGCATTGGGACGGTCGGCTGCCTGTTGACCCGCTGGCAATCGCTCTGGCGATGGGTATTGAAGTCAAGGCGCTTGGTCCGTTCGATCAGGACAACTGGCGGCCAAACGAGAGCGGCCACTATTCCTATCGGGATGGAAAACCGCTGATCACCTACAACTTGACGGATGCGCCTGTCCGTCAGCGCTTTACCATCGCTCACGAGCTAGGCCATCACGTGCACGGTGATCTGGATGCCCCACGGGATACCATCGAGCAGTTCAGTGCAAGGGCACGAGACCCCAAAGAAGTTGCGGCCAACCGGTTTGCAGCTGCGTTGTTGATGCCGGCTGCATTGGTCAAGCACCTTGTACTCGAGCAAAGGGTCACAGACCTGGCTCGCTTGGCAAAAGCCTTTGGTGTGTCGACCGCAGCCATGGAGTTCAGGCTGAAAGCCATTGGGTTTCTATGACGAAATCAAGCGATGATCTGTCCCTTGGCGAAGCCGACAATGCAGGCCTTGTCAGTGACTATCTGAGACGGGAGTCCTGGCGTTTCAGGTGGGAAAAGCGCCTGACCAGTGTCACAGTGGCATTGGTGATCATTTTCTATCTAGCACTGCTTGGTTTCGTCTTTCTCGGCAACATGCGCATTTCCGCCGGCATGTGGTATTTCTTCACTTCGGTCAAACCTCACTCGACGGGCGATATTCCCATCATCGTGGCGTTATCGACAGTGCCTACGTTACTGCTTATTGCGTTGCTGCGGTATTTCCATCAACGACCAAAACCGGAGCAGGATGATTCACAAGCGCCGTTGCCGATCAGCGTCGAGGCCGCGAAAGAGCTCATCAAGGCTACGAGAGACGCCATGAAAGCACCCTGACAGCGCGGATTGCTCCTCGGAACGCATCCAAGCTACCATTGCTAATAATTCCTATTAGCACAATGGCGTCCCCCATGAATGCCCCTCCCAGTGCTCCAGCCCCTGGTTTCGAACTGGAGGCACTCTACCGTGCCCACCACGGCTGGATCCGCCAGTGGCTGCAGCGCAAGCTTGGCAACGCCCATGATGCGGCGGAGCTGGCGCAGGATGTGTTCGTGCGGTTGCTGACCAAACCCCGTGCCTTCAATGACCACGAGCACGCGCGCGCCTACCTCGGGCGCATGTCGCGCAATGCCTGTGTGGACTTCTGGCGGCGGCGGCGAGTGGAACAGGCCTACCTGGAGGTGCTGGCAGCCCAGCCAGAGCACCTGGTGCCGTCGCTGGAGCATCAGGCCGTCATCCTCGAAACCCTGGGGCAATTGCAGGCGATGTTCGAGCGCATGCCCAAGCGGGTGGCCGAGGCATTCTTCATGGCGCAGTTGCAAGGCATGAAGCAACGCGAGATTGCCGAGCAGCTGGGCGTAAGCGAACGCAGCGTGAACACATACCTGGCCCAGGCGATGTACCAGTGCCTGCTGCTGGAAGTGGACCTGGACGACGCGCTGACGTGAGCCGGGCGCAACTCGACCATGCCGTGCTGCAAGCGGCTGCCGGCTGGTTCGCGCGGTTGCACGCAGCGCCGAGCGACCCCGCCGTCAATGCACAATGGCGTGACTGGCTGAGCGAAGATGCGCGCCATCGCCTGGCCTGGTCCTATGTGGAAAACATCAACCAACGCTTCGGCAACCTCGACGGCCAGGCCGAGCAGGCGCGGCAAGTGTTCGACAGCGTTCGCCGTGGCCAGCAGTCGCGCCGGGCCGTGCTGGGCAGCTTTTGCGTGGCGGGTGCTGCCGGGCTGTTGGGGTGGGGCGGCTGGCAGCGGGGCTGGGTGGACTCGCCGCGCGCCTGGTTTGCCACCTATCGCACTGGCTTGGGCGAGGTGCGCCCGCTGACACTTGCAGATGGCAGCCAGCTGTGGCTGAACGGCGAAACGGCGCTGGATGTGCAGTTCGATGAGGGCGTACGGCAGCTGCGCCTGTATCGCGGCGAAATCCTGATCGAAACCGGCAACGACCCTCGGCCTCTTGCCGTCACCACGCGCGCGGGGCGCATGCAACCGCTTGGCACGCGCTTCAGCGTGCGGGACCAGGGGCTGGCAACCACCTTGAGTGTGTTCGAAGGTGCCGTGCAGGCCACCTGCTCCGGCAGCGGTGTGCAAACCACGCTGGGCGCCGGGCAAATGCTGGTGTTCGACGCGCATCAGGCGGGTGCGTCGACGGCTGCACAAGCCCTGCGCCAGGACTGGAGCCGTGGTGTGCTGGTGGCAGAAGACATGCCATTGGGCCAGGTAGTCGACGTCCTGCGTGACTACCGCCGTGGCCACCTGGGCATCGACCCCGCGCTGAACAGCTTGCGTGCGGTGGGTACATTCCCGTTGCTGGACACCGATCGCACCCTGGCGATGCTCGAGCGTGCGTTGCCCATTCGGGTGGTGCGCACCTTGCCTTGGTGGGTCTCGATCGAGGCGCGCTGAAAATTTTTCAAAATTCTTTTTCTGGTTTTGCGACGCTCATGCGCTTGGTGGGATGACGCTACTTCATCCTGCTTACGGAAGGACCCCTTCATGCTGCTTCGCGACCCTGCTTACCTGCGCCGCCATCCGCTGGCCCTGGCCATTTTCCTAGCCCTTGCTGGCCACGTTGCCGTCACCCAGGCCGACAGCAACAGCGTAGCGGCGCAAGGCGTGGTGTTCGACATCCCTGCCGGGCCGCTGGCGCAGCAATTGAACCTGCTGGCCAGCCAAGCCGGGTTGTTGATCGGTGGTGATGCCACGCTCACCGCCAACAAGCAGAGCCAGGCCGTCAACGCTACCAGTGTGGAACAGGCGCTGGCGCAGATGCTGGCTGGCAGTGGTGTGCAAGCCGTGCGTACGGGCGAGCGGGAATTCCAGCTGGTGCGCCAGGCCGAGGCCGCAGCAGGTGCGCTGACACTGGGCACCACCACCATCTCTGGTCAAGGCCTGGGCGACTTGACCGAAGGCACCGGGGCTTACGCCACGGGGCGTTCGTCCACGGCCACCAAGCTGCCGATGAGCCTGCGCGAAACGCCGCAGTCAGTCACCGTGGTCACGCGCCAGCGCATGGATGACCAGAACATGAAAAACCTCGATGACGTGATGCGCAATGCCACCGGCGTCACCATCATCAAGAACGGCAGTGAGCGCTCGCTGTACCAGGCCCGCGGGCAGACTGTGGAAAACCTGCAGATCGATGGCGTGCCGACCAACATCGGCAACCCGTACTCGATGGACACCATCTCCAAGCCCAACACCGACATCTACGACCGCGTGGAGGTGGTGCGCGGCGCCACCGGCCTGATGGAAGGCGCGGGTAACCCGTCGGCCTCCATCAACCTGGTTCGCAAGCGGCCCACGGCCGAGCCCCAGGCATTGATCGAAACCTCGGTTGGCTCCTGGGACGACTACAAGACCATGGTCGATTTGTCTGCGCCGCTGAACGACGCGGGTACCCTGCGCGGTCGCTCGGTCATTACCTATAACAACGCCCACAGCTACCTGGACACCGCCCAGAAAGAAAACCAGCTGTTCTACGGCATTGTCGAGGCCGACCTTGATGAGTCCACCCTGGCCACCATCGGCTTTACCTACCAGAAGGACCGCAACTCGGGTTACGACTGGTCGGGCCTGCCCAGCCAGCAGAGCGGCGCGTTCTACCCGATCTCGCGTTCCACCTCGCTGACCGGTGACTGGAACCACCTGGACAAGCGCAACACCACCCTGTTCGCCGATGTCCAGCACACCTTTGCCAACGGCTGGAAAGGCGTGGTGGCGGTAAACCAGATGTGGGCCAAGTCGGACTTCCTGGGCAACTACACCTACCCGGGTGGTGGCACCGACCTGTTCACCCTCAACCCACGCCACTTTCACTTCGACGACACCCAGACCAGCATCGATGGCTATTTCACCGGCCCGTTCCAGCTGCTCGGCCGCCAGCATGAGCTGATAGTGGGTGGCAACTGGAACAAGGACGACTTCGACTACCACGGCGGGCGCGATGCCACCTACCGCTACATTGTCGACATGAACAACCTGGCCGCGTTCGACCCGCCAAAGCCGACAGCCCTCAACGTCAACCAGTGGCAATACAACCGTACCCAGGAGCAGAAGGGTGTGTATGCGGCCAGCCGCTTCAGCCTTACCGACAGCACCACGCTCATCCTCGGCAGCCGCTGGAGCTGGTACAGCCACGATTCGCTGGACGACACCAATGGCGTGCGTGAACCCACCGACCACAAGCACTTCTCCAAAAGTGGCGAAGTCACCCCGTATGCGGGCCTGGTGCAGGACCTGAATGAAAACTGGTCGGCCTACGCCAGCTACACCGAAATCTTCAAGCCGCAGAGTTCGCAGGATGTGGATGGCAATACGCTGCTGCCGATGACGGGCAGCAACTACGAGGTTGGCTTGAAGGGTGAGTTTTTGGACAAGCGCTTGCAAACCTCCATCGCGCTGTTCCAGGCCGACCAGACCGGCCGTGCCGAACGGGTGACCTGTGCGCAGACCTTTGCTTGCTACCGGGCATCCGACAAGGTGCGCAACAAAGGCATCGAGCTGGAGCTGACCGGCGAGGTGCTGCCGGACTGGAACGTGTCGGCGGGGTATACCTATACCCAGTCCAAGTACATTGCTGGTGAGCAAAAAGGCGAAGACTTCAACGGCGCCTCGCCACGCCACCTGTTCAAGGTAGCCACCGACTACCGCCTGCCTGGCGTGCTCAACCAGCTGCGTGTGGGCGGCAGCTTCTACGCCCAGAGCAAGATGACCCAGACCGAGGCCGGCGCTAGCTACAAGATCCAGCAGGACGCCTACCACCTGACCAACCTGCATGCGATCTACGAGATCAACAAGCACTTCGAAGTGCAGTACAACCTGGATAACGTGTTCGACAAGAAGTACTACCAGACCCTGGGCAACCTCAACTACTGGAACTTCTATGGCGAGCCGCGCAATTTCAACCTGGCGCTGCGGGCGCGGTTCTAAGCAGGGTCCTGAACCTGGCGCTGGTCCTGTAGGCGCAACTGTCTTGCTCAAAACCTGAGGGCTGACGCGATCCCTGTGGGAGCGGGTTCACCCGCGAAGAGGCCGGCACAGGCAGCACAAGGCAGTTGCTCCCACAGGTAAACAGGGTGCAGTCACGACCGGTTGTAAATGAAAACCCTTATCGTTAAAGTCAGCGCCTTCTTCCCCTGCCCGGGTTGCCCTCACGCATGAAGACCGAAGAGCTGGAACTGGCTTTCAAGGCCCATGCCGGGGAGTTGCGCGCGTTCCTCTACCGGCAACTGCGCAACACTGACACTGCTGCCGATCTGGTGCAGGAAACCTACCTGCGCATGCTGCGCCAACCGCCTCGCAGCCCGGTGTTGAACCTGCGCAGCCTGCTGTTTCGCATTGCCCGCAACCTGGTCATCGACCACACCCGCAGCCGTGGCACGCGGGGGCAGCATGACGAGGGCATGGCCTACCTGTACGAAGTCACCGGGGAAAGCCCGGAGCCTTTTGCCGAGGTTGCCGCCCGGCGTGAGTTGGCGTTGATGGCCGAGGCGCTGCAGCGCCTGCCGCAGCGCTGCCAGCAGATTTTTCTGCTGTGCCGCCTGGAAGGCATGGCGCACAAGGCGGTAGCCGAGCAGTTGGGCGTGTCGGTTAGTACGGTCGAGAAGCAGCTGGCCATAGCGCTGGACTTTCTGGGCCAGAGTTTGCAACGTTGACGGTCATGCACAAGCCCTCTGCTCCCCTCGACCCTTCACCTGACGTACGCCGGGCTGCCTATGCCTGGGTGGTGCGTTTGACCTCGGGTGATGTGCAACCAGGCGATGTGCAGGCGGCGCGGGCCTGGTGCGCGCAGGCGCCAGAGCATCAGCAGGCGTTCGTCGAGGCGCGCCGGCTATGGGCGTTGAGTGGGCAACTTCAGGCCCCGGTACGGCGGCGTGCGCCGGGCCGGCAATGGGCGCTGGCCAGTGCGGCGGTGCTGGTGCTGGGCGTCGGCGTGGCGTTGGCTTGGCACGGGCAGTGGGGCGCGGATTACCGGACCGGGGTAGGGGAGCGCCGGGTTGTTGCGCTGAGCGATGGCTCGCGCATCAGCCTGGATGCCGAGTCGGCGGTGGATGTGCAGATCAGTGACCGGGCGCGGCGCATTACCTTGCACAAGGGCGAGGCGGTGTTCGAAGTGGCGCACGACCCGGCGCGGCCGTTTACCGTGCAGGCCGGCGAGGTGCAGGCCACGGCGCTGGGCACCGTGTATGCGGTGAGCCGCGAGGGCTCGGCGGTGGATGTGGTGGTGAGGCGCGGGCGGGTGGCAGTCAGCGATACGATGGACCGGGTTGAGCTTTCTGCCGGTGAAGCGGTGGAGCGAGGGGCAGGGCGGTCAGGCAGCAAGCATCGGCTGGATGTGGACAGTGCGTTGGCCTGGCAACAGGGGCGGCTGGTATTCGAGCAGGCCCCGCTGGCGCAGGTGTTGAAAGCGCTGGAGCGCTACCGGCCGGGGTGGTTGGTAATCGGCGATGCGCAACTGCGTGGCTTGAAGGTGAGTGGCACGTTCCGGCTGGACCGGCTTGACGAAGGGCTGGCGACGTTGGAGCAGGCTTTTCCATTACATATCCGCCGTTACTCGCAATACCTGCTGGTATTTGAGGCGCGTGACTGAGTAACAGTGGATGGCACCAGCCTGAGCGCTACGCGGTCGCTGTGGGAGCGGGCATGCCCGCGAAGCAGGCGACTCGGTGTATGGCACCGGCTGCGCCGGTGTTCGCGGGCTCGCCCGCTCCCACAGGTCCCACGCTAAATCAAGTTGTGCGGGTTATTCAAAACTATTTTTACGGGTCTGCTGCGGTCATCCGTCATCCCTGTTCAAAAACGAATGCTTCGTATTTGAACGGGGGAGTGAGATGGACCGAGGGCAATTGTGCAGGGCGTCGCTGACGTCGTTTTCTTTGCTGTGTGCGCTACTGCCGGGCCTGGCCCTGGCCGAGCCGCGCGAGTTCGACATTGCCCCGCAACCCTTGGCCAGCGCGCTCAACCGCCTGGCCGCGCAGGGTGGGCTGCAGGTGATCTTCGATGGCAACCTGGTGCAGGGCAAGAGCAGCCGTGGTATCAACGGCCGGCGCGAGCCGGAAGCGGCGCTGACCGAGTTGCTGCAAGGCAGTGGCCTGACCTGGCGCTCCACCGGCAGCGCCAGCGTCACCCTCGAGCCCGCTGCGCAGTCGTCCGGCACCCTGGAACTGGGCGCGACTTCCATCGTGGGCCAGGCCTACAGCTCGGTCAGCCCGGACGATGGCTACGTAGCCAAGCGCTCCTCGGTCGGCAGCAAGACCGACACGGCGTTGATCGAAACCCCGGCCTCGGTGTCGGTGATCACCCGCGAGCAGATCGAGGCCCAACAACCCAAGACCGTAGCCCAGGCGCTGCGTTACACCCCTGGGGTGAACACCGAACTGGCCGGCCCGCAGTTCGTGGTCGACCAGTTGTCCATTCGCGGTTTCCAGCAGGGTACCGGGCGCATGCTGCGCGACGGCACCCGCACCTTCCTGCCCGAGTTTCTCGGTTGGGACGCGCCAGAACCCTACGGGCTGGAGCGCATTGAAGTGCTGCGCGGCGCCAGCTCGGTGCTTTACGGGGCCTCGGACCCGGGCGGGCAGATCAACCTGGTGAGCAAGCGCCCGACCCAGCAGCCCCTGCGTCAGGTGCAACTGCAAGCCGGTAACCTGAACTACCAGCAAGGCGCCTTCGACCTGGGCGATGCGCTGGATGACGAGGGGATCTGGAGCTACCGCCTGACTGGCCTGTTCCGCGAAACCGACGCCCAGACCGATCACATCACCAATCGCCGTCAGTACATCGCCCCGGCACTCAGCTATCGCCCCAGTGCCGATACCGAGTTCACCTTGCTGGGCGAATACCAGCGCCAGACCGGCAACTTCGCCAATGCGCTGCCCGCCAGCGGCACGGTGTTCCGTGATGCGCGTGGCCGGCTGGACCGCGACACCTACGTGGGTGACAGTGCCTACGACTTCATGACCAACGAAAAAACCTCGCTGGGCTATGTGTTCGAGCACCACTTCGACGAGGTGTGGACCCTGCGCCAGAACGTGCGCTACAGCAACTACCGCCAGGCCAGCAGCGAAATCGCCCTGTTCGCCCCGGCGGGTGGCGGGCAGTACTCGCGCTACAGTGACGCGCGCAAGGGCGATGGCCGCCTGTTTACCGTCGATACCCACGTCCAGGCCAACTTCGCCACCGGGCCTGTGGAGCACACCTTGCTCACAGGCGTGGACTACAACAACGGCAAGTTCGACCAGCAGCAGTCGCTGGACTTCATCCTGCAAAGCTTTGACCCGTTCCAGCCGGTGTACGGCCAGCCGCTGGATACGGTGCCATTCAGCTTTGCCAGCTATGAGCAAAAGCTGTCCCAGACCGGTGTATACCTGCAGGACCAGCTGCGCATCGACAACTGGGTGTTGCTGCTGGGTGGGCGTTACGACTGTGCCGCCAACCAGAAGGACGACCGCGCCCCGCAAACCCAGAAGGACGAGAAGTTCAGCGGCCGCGCCGGGCTGGTCTACCTGTTCGACAATGGCCTGGCGCCTTACCTGAGCTACAGCGAGTCGTTCCTGCCAGTCATGGGCACCACTGCCGACGGTACCCAGCTTGACCCGGAAACCGGCAAACAGTACGAGCTGGGCCTGAAGTACGAACCGCCAGGCAGCAATAGCCTGTACACCGTCGCAGTGTTCGAGCTAACCCGGCAGAACGTGACCGAGAACGTCAACGGCTTCAGCCGCCAGGAAGGCGAGGTGCGCTCGCGCGGGGTGGAGCTGGAAGCCAAGACCGAGCTGGCGCCGGGCTTCAACCTGATTGGCAGCTACACCTGGAACGATGTTGAAGTGACCCGGTCCGAACGCGGTAACAAGGGCAACACGCCGTTCCGCACACCGGAGCACATGGCCTCGCTGTGGGCGGACTATCTGTTGCCAGGCGGGCTGCGACTGGGCGCGGGCACCCGCTACGTGGGCAGCACCTATGGCGATGCGCAGAATAGCTTCAAGGTCGACAGCTATGTGCTGGTGGACGCAATGGTCAGCTACGAGCTTGGCAAGCTGGATGCTTCGCTCAAGGGTGTGGAACTGGCACTCAATGCCAGCAACCTGTTTGACAAGGAGTATGTGGCCGGGTGCTTCAGCGACATGGGCTGCCAGTACGGACAGCAGCGCACGGTTTACGGCACGGTCACCTATAACTGGTGAGTGCCCACGGGGCCGCTTTGCGGCCCTTCGCGGGCAAGCCCGCTCCCACAGGATCGCGCAAAGCCCAGGATACGCGCGATCCTGTGGGAGCGGGCTTGCCCGCGAACACCGGCGAAGCCGGTGCCATGTAGCGCATCAACCTGAGCGAACCAATCAACCCACCAGCCGTGGCACTACCCGCACATAAATCAGCTCGCTGACCAACTCCACCAGCGTCTGGGTAATCACCGCCGCTGCAGCCAGCCCGCGCATGTCATCAGGTAACGCCAGTGCCAGCGGCAGCACCACCAACGAGTTGCGCGTGGCGGCACTGAACGTTACCGAGCGTGCCTCGGTGGCCGGCAGGCGCAACAGCCGTGCGGATAAAAAACCAAGCGCTGGCGCCAGCAGCATGAAGCCGACGTAAACCGGAATCACTGGCAGCAACCGGTCGAAATCACTCACCACCGCTGCAATCTGCGAAGCGATTACCACCACCAGCACTAACGCCATCGCCGGCACCGGCAGCCACGCCCAGGCATCGTTCCAGGCCGAGACTGCACGCCAGCGGCGGGCGCTGGCGCTGGTGAGCACGGCGAGTGCCATCGGCAGCACGATCAGCAACACGAACGCTTCCACGAACGGGGTGACGGAGATTGCCACGTGACTGCTGTCCCCCAGCATCAAGGCCAGATACACCGGTAGAAGCAGCAGTTGTACCAGCAGCAACACGGGGGTTGCGGCCAGGGTCAGGCGCGCGTCGCCTTTGCCGAGGTGGGTAAACACCACCACGTAATCGATGCAAGGCGTAAGCAGCACCAGCAAGGCACCGACGAGGATCGCCGGGTGCCCGACCAACCCACGGGTGATGGCCCACACCAGCAGCGGCACGAGCATGAAGTTGGCCAGTAGCAGGGCGCTGATGAAGCGGCGGTTACCCAAGCCCTGGCGCAGGTCGAGGAAAGGGATTTGCAGAAACATCGCATACATCAGCACGGCAATGGCGGGGGTGACCAACGCTTCAAGGTGTCGCGCGGTGCCGCTGGCCAGCAGGCCGAAAGCAGCGGCGGCGATTACTGCAGCGAAATACAGGGGTATCTGTCGGGTTTCCAGTTGTTCTCTGGTCAAAGGTGCATCCTGCGCGCTAGGGGGCTTTCAATAAAAAGCCCGGCACTAGGCCGGGCTTTTCAACTTCAGGCGGCTGCCAATCAGTTGCCGTAAACCGGCAGCTTCTTGCAGATGGCCTTGACCTTTTCACGTACAGCGTCGATCACTGCTTCGTTGTTCAGGTCAGCCAGGATGTCGCAGATCCAGCCGGCCAGTTCCTTGCACTCGGCTTCCTTGAAACCACGGGTGGTGACGGCTGGGGTGCCGAAACGCAGGCCCGAGGTGACGAACGGGGAACGTGGGTCGTTCGGTACCGAGTTCTTGTTGACGGTGATGAAGGCTTTGCCCAGCGCGGCGTCAGCGTCCTTACCGGAGATTTCCTGCTTGATCAGCGACAGCAGGAACAGGTGGTTCTGGGTACCACCGGAAACCACGTCGAAACCACGCTCGATGAACACGCTGGCCATGGCCTGGGCGTTTTTCACCACTTGTTGCTGGTAAGCCTTGAACTCAGGCTGCAGGGCTTCCTTGAAGCAGATGGCCTTGGCCGCGATCACGTGCTCCAGCGGGCCGCCCTGGGCGCCTGGGAACACAGCCGAGTTCAGCTTCTTCTCGATGTCGGCGTTGGCACGGGCCAGGATCAGGCCACCACGTGGACCGCGCAGGGTCTTGTGGGTGGTGGTGGTGACCACGTCGGCGAACGGCACCGGGTTCGGGTACACGCCAGCGGCAACCAGGCCGGCAACGTGGGCCATGTCGACGAACAGGTAGGCACCGACTTTGTCGGCGATGGCGCGGAAGCGGGCGAAGTCCAGAACCTGCGAGTAGGCCGAGAAGCCGGCAACGATCATCTTCGGCTTGTGCTCGTCAGCCAGGCGCTCGACTTCGTCGTAGTCGATCAGGCCGTTGGCGTCGATGCCGTACTGGATGGCGTTGTACAGCTTACCCGAGGAGCTTACCGAAGCACCGTGGGTCAGGTGGCCACCGTGGGCCAGGCTCATGCCCAGGATGGTGTCACCGGCCGACAGCAGGGCCAGGTAGACGGCAGCGTTGGCCTGGGAACCGGCGTGCGGCTGGACGTTGGCGTAGTCGGCGCCGAACAGCTCCTTGGCACGGTCGATGGCCAGTTGCTCGACGATGTCGACGTACTCGCAACCACCGTAGTAGCGCTTGCCTGGGTAGCCTTCGGCGTACTTGTTGGTCAGGACCGAGCCCTGAGCTTCCATGACTGCCGGGCTGGTGTAGTTTTCCGAAGCGATCAGCTCGATATGCTCTTCCTGGCGCAGGGCTTCTTGCTGCATGGCTTCGAAGAGCTCGGCGTCGTACTTGGCAATGGTCAAATCACGGCTGAACATGGCGGTCCTCAAGGATCGGGGTAATTTGGGGGGGCATTCTAACCGATTGCTTCGCGGCTGGCATATGAAGTGGCATCAAGTCGCGGACCAATGGGCTTCATGTTGCATCCCGCGCCGTGTCTGGGCTGCGCGGGTAGTGGAGTTGACTCCGAGGTCCGTTTTTTCTGGTGCGGATTCCAGCCTTGGCGCGGCCCCTGTAGGAGCGGCCTTGTGTCGCGAAAGGACCGCAAAGCGGTCCCGGCGATGTCGGCAGCGAGCTGCAATCGTGGGGCCGCTTCGCGCCCCGTTCGCGACACAAGGCCGCTCCTACAGGGACCGCGCGAGCTTGCAGCAGGCAGCATCAATGGAACATGAACAATGTCTCGTTGGAGAACTGCGCCTCGAACTGATGCGCCGGCATCGGTCGCCCGAACAGGTAGCCTTGAACCTCGTCACAACCATGCTCGCGCAGGAACTCCAATTGTTCGTGGGTTTCCACACCTTCGGCAATCACCGCCAGGTTGAGGCTGTGGGCCATGGCGATGATCGCCCGGGCAATCTGCGCATCCTGCTCGCCTTCGGGCAGGCCATCGACGAAGGTGCGGTCGATCTTCAGCACGTCGATGGGGAACTGCTTGAGGTAGTTCAGCGATGAATAACCTGTGCCGAAGTCGTCCACCGCAATGCTCAGGCCGAGGTTTTTCAGGCTGGCAAGAATCTGCAGTGCCTCGTTCACCTCACGCATCAGGATGCTCTCGGTCAGCTCCAGCTCCAGGCACGCTGGCGGCAGGCCGCTTTCATCAAGGATGTTGGCAATCCGTGTGCCCAGCTGGCCGTCGGAGAACTGCCGCGCCGAAATGTTCACCGACACCTTGGGTACTCGTACCTTGGCCTTGTGCCAGGCCTTGAGCTGGCGGCTGGCCTCGCGCAGCACCCAGTCGCCCACTTCCACCACCAAGCCAAGCTCTTCGATCACCGGGATGAAATCGCCCGGCGGCACCAGGCCACGGGTCGGGTGCCGCCAGCGCAGCAGCGCCTCGGCGCCGGTCAGGCGTTTGCCATCACCGCTGAACTGCGGCTGGTAGTAGAGGATGAACTCGTTCTGCTCCATGGCGTGGCGCAGGTCGCTTTCCAGCTCCAGGCGCTCCAGGGCGCTGGCGTTCATTTCGGCCTGGTAGAACTGGAAATTGTTCTTGCCGCGTTCCTTGGCATGGTACATGGCAGTGTCGGCGTTTTTCATCAGCTGGCTCAGCTCGCTGCCATCCTGCGGGCTGAGGGCGATGCCGATACTGGCGGTAACGAAGAACTCGCGGTTTTCCAGCACGAACGGCCGTACCAGGCTGCCGAGGATGTTCTCGGCCACATGGATGGCGCGGTTGAGCGCCATTTCGCGGCTGGGGCGCGGTTGCAGCAGCAGGGTGAACTCGTCGCCGCCCATGCGTGCAACGGTGTCGTCGTCATCCACGCAAGCCAGCAGGCGCTGGGCCATGTCCTTGAGCATGCGGTCGCCGGCGGCATGGCCGAGGGAATCGTTGATCGGCTTGAAGCGGTCGAGGTCGAGGAACATCAGCACCACCCAGGCCTTCTGCCGCTCGGCCTGCTGCAGGGCGTTGTACAGCCGGTCCTGGAACAGGGTGCGGTTGGGCAGGTGGGTGAGGGCGTCGTAGTAGGCCAGGCGGTGGATGCGCTGCTCGCTGGCCTTGCGCTCGCTGATGTCGGTGAAGAAGCACACGTAGCTGGCCAGGTCGCCTTCGTCGTCCAGCACTGCAGTAATGCCGACCCAGGCCGGGTAGTGGTCGCCGTCACGGCGTTTGAGCCATACCTCGCCTTCCCAGCTACCGCGCTGGTGCAGTTGCTTGACCACGTAGCGCAGGTGGCCTTCCTGCTGTTCGTCGACGGTGAGCATGCCCGGTAACTGGTCGAGCACTTCACTGACGGCGTAACCGCTGACGCGGCTGAACGCCTCGTTGGCCTGGACGATATAGCCGGCCGGGTCGGTGATGAGAATGGCCGAAGTGGAGTGCTCGAACACCGTCGCGGCCATGCGCAGGTCTTTTTCGGCGCGGCGTTGCTGGCTGATGTCGCGGCCCACGCCGAGCACGCCTTCAAAACGCTGGTCATCATCCCACACCAGCACCAGGCGCAGTTCGATGGGGATCTTGCGGCCGTCGGCGCGCAGGCAATCGAACAGGAACAGCTGGGTCGGCAACTGGCTGCGCAGGTGGGCCAGTTGGGCAGGGTCGCCCATGGCTTTGCTGACACGCTCCATCAGGCTGTAGATACCCGTGAGCTGGGCCGGGTTGGCAATGATCGATTGCCAGCCGTTGGCGAAGATCCAGTCAGCCTGGTAGCCCAGCACGCCCTGCACCGAAGGGCTGACATAGTTGAGCTGCAGCAGGCTGTCGGTGGAGAAGATCACGTCGCTGATGCTTTCGGCGAGCATGCGGTAGCGCTGTTCGCTGTCGCGCAGTGACTGGCTGGCTTCGATCTGCACCGTCACGTCCTTGCCCACGCCGATGATACGCGTGACCAGGCCGTCGCTGTCACGGGTCAGCACCTGTTCGCGGATGTCATAGCAGCGCCAGCCACCATCATGGTGGCGGAAGCGCAACTGGCAGTGCAGGGGGTGGTCATGGCCGTTGTCGCGTTGTTGCCGGCGCAGGGCCTGGTATTGCGTGGCGTCTTCCGGGTGCAGCAGCAGCTCCCAGAAGCGCTCGCCCATCTGGGCCAGCTCGGTACGGTCGTAACCCAGGGTCTGGCCGAGGTGACGGTTGCTGAAGATCATCCGCTGGCTGAGCACGTCCTGCACATACAGCTGGTCGGGCACGGTGCGCACCACGTCCGACCAGAAGCTTTCGCGTTCCAGCAGCGACAGCTCCACCTGCTTGCGGCTGGTGATGTCGCTGATGCTGAGGATTACCGCCTGGTGGTCGCGGCGTTGCTGCGGCAGCCGCGCCATCAGCCACAGGTGCAGTTCGCCGCCCAGGGGCGCTGGCAGGCGCACTTCCAGCTCCAGCAGCGGGCGTTGTTCGATCAGCGCATCGATCAGTTGCATGCCGATGCTGTCGCGGCCATCGCCAGTGCCGTGGATCAGGCGCTGCCAGGCACCTTCGTGGCAGTCGATGTTCAACAGCTGGCGGGCCACCTGGTTGACCTCTGTGATTTTCAGCTCAAGCAGCAGCGAGCGGCGCAGGTTAGGGTCCAGGGCCAGGCTCTGCTTGAGTGCAGCATGGTTGCGCAGGTGGTAGCGGTCGAGCTGGCCGGGCAGGCTGGACAGGTCGAGCACGCACAAGGCCACGCCGGTGCCTTCGAAGATTTCCTGGTAACGCCGGCGGTCTTCCTGCAGCGCCCGCTGGCGACGGCGCATGTTGATCAGGGCCAGAACGGGCAGCAGGGCGCAGAACAAGACCAGCAGGCATTTGCCGATCAGCGCTGGCAGCAGTTTCTGCTGGGCCAGCTTGGCGTCGAACAGGCCGCGCAGCTGCCAGGTGCTGTTGTCGATGAAAGCCAGCATCACGCTTTGCAGCGGCTCGTTGCTGGTATCGGCCGGCGCATGGCGCTGCAGTATCTCGCCGCTGCGGCTGTTTTCCAGCAACCACAGCGGGTGACCGCCACCGTCGAGGTGGGTAGTGAGTTCGCGGTAGAAGTCCGGTGACAGGCGCAGCAGCCAGTAGCCGCGGTCCTGTTCGGTAGCCTGGCGCAGCAACAGGTACAAGGTGCGGTTGTCGGCCGAATTGGTGAAGAAGTACGGGCGGCCCTGGTTCAGGGTGAGCAACTCGTCAAGCAACTGGCGGTCGGGGCTGGCGGCCAGGCTGTCAGCGCGCAGCTGCCCGGCGCTGTCCAGCCAGGCCACGCTCTGCAAGGCAGGCAGGCGCTCGCGCAGGGTATCCAGCAGGCTGGGCAGGGCCGCAGGTGCCGGTGAATTGACGTAGGGCTGCACTACATTTACCGCCTGTTGCGCCTTGAACGCCATGTTCAGGCTCAGGTGGTCGGCCAGCTCTGCAGTGGCGTCCAGGCTTTGTTTGCGCAGGTCGGCCTGGGTGTGGTTGAACTGGGCGAACAGCTGCCACAGCAGCAGGCCCAGCAGGATCAGGGCCAGCAGCGCCAGCGCACCCTTGATCGACCCGCGCAAAGTAGCGGCGGGCGCCTGTGGCACGTTACGCAATGACGACGGATGAGTAAGGTTGGTCAAGCGTTGATCCTGCGATTGGGCTGGCGATGGCAGGGACGGGTCATGCACGGTGTGTGCCGGTGTCCGGTTGCCGCACCGCGGTGGCGCACTATAAGGCCGGACACCTGAAACCGGCTAGCATGCCTAGGATTATGGCAAAGTGCCAGCCATGTTGACCGGTGGTGGCAGCCCGGTGGTTCGGCAAGCCCCTGCAACCTGTGCGAGAATAGCGCCCGCTCTACATGACAACGCATCGGAGATGTTCGGTTTTGGTTACTCACTTTTCCTCCAATGGCCTCGATTCCGCCTGTGGGCGCAGCAGTCAGACCCTTGTCAGCACTGCCGTGACCGAGGACGTATCCTGCAAGTCTTGCCAGCGTTCGCTGGTCAAACCCGAGGCGACCGCCGCCAAAAGCAAGGCCCCATCGCTGGCTGAACTGCGCAAGACCGCCAAGGCGGCAGCAGCGCCGGCAGTTGCAGTGGCTGCGGCCAAACAGGCGGCCAAGGTTGTCAGTGCGGCACCTGCGGCTGCCAAGCCGGCCAAGGTGGCCGAGCCGCAACCGGCCCGTAGCGCTGGCTTCAGCGTGAAATCCGCCTGGGCTGCACGCCTGGCCGAGCAGGGCGACCGCTGCCGGTTGCCGCGGGGCAAGGCCCGGCAGCGGCACGTCTGAGCCACCTTCGGCTGCTGTGCCGGCCCCTTCGCGGGCACGCCCGCTCCCACAGGGATATCTGATTGCTTCGGCCCTGTGGTGAACCTGTGGGAGCGGGCGTGCCCGCGAAGAGGCCGGCACAGGCAACAAATTCTCCCCAGAGATCACACCGATCCCTGCCCACCATCGACCCCTCCTATGCAACGCCGTGCGTTGGCGTAGAATGGTCGCCTTTGTTCAATTACACCCAAACACACATCCCCCTGGCCAGCGCGCCGGGGCGATCGTCGATGTCTTTACCTATCTGATTAGAGGGCTTGGTTTTGGCTCAATACGTCTACACCATGCATCGGCTGAGCAAGGTTGTGCCGCCGAAGCGGGAAATTCTCAAGAACATCTCCCTGTCGTTCTTCCCGGGCGCCAAGATTGGCGTGCTCGGCCTGAACGGCGCCGGTAAATCGACCCTGCTGCGGATCATGGCGGGCGTCGACAAGGAATTCGACGGCGAAGCCCGTCCGATGCCCGACATCAACGTCGGCTACCTGCCACAGGAGCCGCAGCTGGACCCGACCAAGACCGTGCGTGAAGTGGTCGAGGAAGCGGTCAGCGTGATCAAGGACGCCCAGGCGCGCCTGGACGAGGTTTACGCCGCCTACGCCGACCCGGATGCCGATTTCGACAAGCTGGCCGCCGAGCAGGCCAAGCTGGAAGCCATCCTGCAAGCCGCCGATGGCCACAACCTGGAGCGCCAGCTGGACGTGGCTGCCGACGCCCTGCGCCTGCCTGCCTGGGATGCCCGCATCGAGCACCTGTCCGGTGGCGAAAAACGCCGTGTGGCCCTGTGCCGTCTGCTGCTGTCGGCCCCCGACATGCTGCTGCTCGACGAACCGACCAACCACCTGGACGCCGACTCGGTGGCCTGGCTGGAGCGCTTCCTGCACGACTTCCCGGGCACCGTGGTAGCCATTACCCACGACCGTTACTTCCTCGACAACGTCGCTGGCTGGATCCTGGAACTGGACCGCGGCGCCGGTATCCCGTACGAAGGCAACTACTCGGGCTGGCTGGAAGCCAAGTCGGACCGTCTGGCGCAGGAATCCAAGCAGCAAAGCGCCCACGAGAAGGCCATGAAAGAGGAACTGGAGTGGGTGCGCAAAGGCGCCAAGGCCCGCCAGTCCAAGTCCAAGGCCCGTCTGCAACGCTTTGAAGAAATGCAGTCGCAGGAATTCCAGAAACGCAGCGAAACCAACGAGATCTACATCCCGGCCGGCCCGCGCCTGGGTGACAAGGTCATCGAGTTCAAGAACGTATCCAAAGGCTATGGCGACCGCGTGCTGATCGACAACCTGTCGTTCGCCATGCCAAAAGGCGCCATCGTCGGCGTAATCGGTGGTAACGGTGCCGGTAAGTCGACCCTGTTCCGCATGCTAATGGGCAAGGAACAGCCGGACTCGGGCAGCATCGAGATCGGTGAAACCGTGCAACTGGCCTGCGTGGACCAGAGCCGCGAAGACCTGGACGGCGCCAAGACCGTGTTCCAGCAGATTTCCGACGGTTCCGACCAGATCCGCATCGGTAACTACGAGATCCCGTCGCGTACCTACGTTGGCCGCTTCAACTTCAAGGGTGGCGACCAGCAGAAGTTCGTCAAGGACCTATCCGGTGGTGAGCGTGGCCGCCTGCACCTGGCCCTGACCCTGAAGGAGGGCGGCAACGTCCTGCTGCTCGACGAACCGTCCAACGACCTTGACGTTGAAACCTTGCGTTCGCTGGAAGAAG
The DNA here is from genome assembly GCF_044769185.1 of Pseudomonas sp. NPDC090592. NCBI lineage: Bacteria > Pseudomonadati > Pseudomonadota > Gammaproteobacteria > Pseudomonadales > Pseudomonadaceae > Pseudomonas > Pseudomonas sp. NPDC090592. The sequence continues at coordinate 186,102 of NZ_JBIVXJ010000010.1, read as the reverse complement.
CCCTGCTGGACTTCCCTGGCGCCGCGATCGTGATTTCCCACGACCGTTGGTTCCTGGACCGTGTGGCTACCCACATCCTGGCGTACGAGGATGACTCGAACGTGGTGTTCTTCGAAGGCAACTACACCGAGTACGAAGCTGACCGCAAGAAGCGCCTGGGCGATGCTGCTGCCCAGCCGCACCGTGTACGGCACAAGAAACTGGCCCAGTAAGCCGGAATTCTGATGCACAAGAATGGGGCCCTGGGTGGCCCCATTTTTGTGCCTGGCTGGAAAGCGGTGCTGGCTTCATTCGCGGGCGCGCCCGCTCCCACAAGAGCCCCATGATGTCTGGACCTGTGGGAGCGGGCATGCCCGCGAAGAGGCCACCACCGACCGCACTTTTTGTATACATTTATAGAAACGCACCAAATAATTTCAAAAAAACGACATTACGCCCTATTCCAGTGCGATTGCTTCTTGGTACATTCCCGAAAAAACCAATAAGCCCAAAACCTTCGGTGAGATGTCTACCATGATCGAATCTGTCGACAATTTCCTTGCGCGCCTGCAACAGCGTGATCCAGGCCAACCTGAATTCCACCAGGCGGTGGAAGAGGTGCTGCGCACCCTGTGGCCATTCCTTGAGGCCAACCCTCACTACCTGCAATCGGGCATCCTCGAACGTATGGTCGAGCCTGAGCGCGCGGTGCTGTTCCGCGTTTCCTGGGTCGATGACCAGGGCAAGGTGCAGGTCAACCGCGGCTACCGCATCCAGATGAGCAGCGCCATCGGCCCGTACAAGGGCGGCCTGCGCTTCCACCCGTCGGTGAACCTCAGCGTGCTGAAGTTCCTGGCCTTCGAGCAGGTGTTCAAGAACTCCCTGACCTCGCTGCCCATGGGCGGCGGCAAGGGCGGCTCGGACTTCGACCCGAAAGGCAAGAGCGACGCCGAAGTGATGCGCTTCTGCCAGGCGTTCATGAGCGAGCTGTACCGCCACATTGGCGCCGACTGCGACGTACCGGCCGGTGACATCGGTGTGGGTGCCCGCGAAATCGGCTTCATGTTCGGCCAGTACAAGCGCCTGGCCAACCAGTTCACGTCGGTGCTGACCGGCAAGGGCATGACCTACGGCGGCAGCCTGATCCGCCCGGAAGCTACCGGCTACGGCTGCGTTTACTTCGCCGAAGAAATGCTCAAGCGCCAGGACAAGCGTATCGATGGCTGCCGCGTGGCGATTTCCGGTTCGGGCAACGTGGCCCAGTATGCGGCGCGCAAGGTCATGGACCTGGGTGGCAAGGTGATTTCGCTGTCCGACTCCGAAGGCACCCTGTACGCCGAAGCCGGCCTGACCGACGCCCAGTGGGATGCGGTCATGGAGCTGAAAAACGTCAAGCGTGGCCGTATCAGCGAGTTGGCCGGGCAGTTTGGCCTGGAGTTCCGCAAGGGCCAGACCCCGTGGAGCCTGCCGTGCGACATCGCCCTGCCGTGCGCCACGCAGAACGAACTGGGCGCCGAAGACGCCCGCACCCTGCTGCGCAACGGCTGCATCTGCGTAGCCGAAGGTGCCAACATGCCGACCACCCTGGAGGCTGTGGATATCTTCCTGGACGCCGGCATCCTGTACGCGCCGGGCAAGGCCTCCAACGCCGGCGGCGTGGCTGTGTCGGGCCTGGAAATGTCGCAGAACGCCATGCGCCTGCTGTGGACTGCCGGTGAAGTGGACAGCAAGCTGCACAACATCATGCAGTCGATTCACCATGCGTGCGTTCACTACGGTGAAGAGGCGGATGGCAAGGTCAACTACGTCAAAGGTGCGAACATCGCAGGCTTTGTGAAAGTGGCTGATGCGATGCTGGCACAGGGCGTAGTCTGATCTTAGGCCGCAGGGGGCCGCTTTGCGGCCCTATCGCGACACAAGGCCGCTCCCACAGGGACAGTGCAGCCTCAAACTCAGTGATACTCCTGTGGGAGCGGCCTTGCGTCGCGATGGGCTGCAAAGCAGCCCCCTGGGCCCTCAGCTTTCACCCTCGATTTCGAGAATCTCGATCACCTGATCCCCCACCGGCCGCCGCCAGACCAACTCATCCCCAGGCCCCGCGCCCAGCAAGGCCCGCCCCAATGGCGACCCCCAGTTGATCAGCCCCCGCCCAGCATCTGCTTCGTCCTCACCCACCAGCTGCACCACCTGTTCCTGATCCTGCGCGTCGACAAACCGCACCCTGCTACCAATCTGCACTTTGCTGCGGGAACTGGCTGCCGGCACCACCTGGGCACTCTGCACCCGCGCGCTGAAGTAACGCAGGTCCCGCTCGGTATCGGCCAGCCGTTGCTTGTCGCCACGCTCACCCTGCGCCTGCAGTTCGCTGCGCAGAGCATTCAGTTCGGCCACGCGCGCCTGCAACTGGCGCAGGCCGTTGGCGGTGACGTAGTTGGGTTGTTCGCTGACGCGTCGCTCTACCGGCTGGTCGGCCTGGGCGGCGGCCTGTTCCTCGTTGACGAATGCTCGGCTCATGCAGGGCCTCCTTGTGCAGGAGACCATCATGGCAGGCCGCCGGTTTCAAGGGATGTCCGTTTGCGACTCAGTTGTGGCGATAAGCCTTGGCGGCGCCACGGTCCTTTTCCTGCTCCCACTCGCGGTCGCGCTGGTCCCAGAACCGTTCGTGGTACTGGCGCTGTTCTTCACTGTTCTGCATGGCGTGGCACTGGCGAAAGCCGTCGTCCCAGCCGGTTTCGTACTGTCGCTCGTGGAGGTAGCGCGGCACGTCCTTGCGGAAGTTGCCCACCATCAGCCCGGCCGCCTGACGACCGCTGCTGCAGCCGTCCTGGAAACCATCGGCATAAGCGGGAGGATAACCACGGTTGACCATCTGTTCATGGGTGGTTTCGCAACCTGACAGCAACAACGCAACGCACACGCCGAACCAGTACCGCGACATGACCACTAAACCCTCCAGTTGATGCTGGCAAGTCTAGGTGGCGATTTGTCGGGGAGGTGTCAAAACAGTGTCAAAGAGTTGGTGGGTCACACTGTTGCCTGTACTGGCCCTATCGCCGGCAAGCCAGCTCCCACAAGATAGCTTCAGGCTTCCAGGCCTGTGCAATACCTGTGGGAGCTGGCTTGCCAGCGATAGGGCCGGTGCAGGCAACCGGCAATTTTCAGTAGTGATACCACTTCAGCTCCAGCATCACTTCGTTCTGCGCCGTGGCCAGGTGGCTGAACTCGCGCGAAGCACTCAAGCGCAACCCCAGGTTCTGGCTGATCTCCCACTGCTGGTTAAGGCTCACACTGCGCCGTACCTCGCCATTGGTGAAGTAATCACCCTTGGCCTCCAGGGTCATGTTGCCCAGCCCGTTGCGCCACAGCAGCCCGCCATTGAACCCTGCGGCCGGGGCAATGAATTCGGCGAAGTCGTTATGGTGCTCGATCCGCACCGTGCCCAGAGCAAAGCCCAGCAAACCATCGGCCAGTTGCCAGGTACCACCGGCGCCACCATTCACATGGCTGACCAGCACCTCGTCGTCGTGTTTGCCAGGCACACGCTCCAGCCCGCCAGCCACTTGCCACGACCAGGGTTTCAGCAGCTGGTTACGGGGTGTCAGCGAGCGGATGGTGGCCAGGTCCAGGCGCTGTACCTGCCAGTCATTGCCCTCGTATTGGCGCACCTTCAGTTGCAGGATCTCGATCTGCGCCCCCAGTGGGAAGCCGTAAGCGTTGTCGTTGAGGTCGTGGTAGGCCATGCGCAGGCCATATTCGGCGTAGGCACGGTCTTCACGGGTGCCCACCCCCAGCTGCCAGGTGCGCGAGTCGTGGCCATCCTCGGGCAGGCCGGGGCGTTCGATCTGCAACGGCGGTGGCGGGTTGCTGTTGATCGCCCGCAGCAGCTCGAAGCTGCGCGTCGCCTGCCCGGGGTCGCGCTCCTGGCCATTGGCCCGGTAACGCTCCAGGCGGTACGCGGCGTCTTGCACGAGTGCTTGCCGTTCACGGGGCAGGGCCTTGAATTCGGGGCTCTGCAATTGAGCGGTGTCGGCACTCACGGCCAGCACCTGTTGCTTTTCGCCGTGGTCCAGGGGCTCGGCGCGGGCCAGCAATTCACGTTCGCGAGAAGGGCGGTAGGTTTCGCTGGCGACCAGGCCGGACTGCTTCACGGCCTTCACGGTGTCGGTGGGGATGGCGGTCAACGGGAACTGCGAGGTCAGGTCCAGGCTCGGCCGGGCAACCTGCAGCAGCTCCAGCAGGCGATACGAGCAGTTTTCGTCGAAGAAGAAGTAGTCGAACTGGACCTGCTTCAACTCCCACACATGCTCGACCATGCGCCCGGTCTCTTCGGGCGTGAGGTCCAGCTGGTACTCCCACAGGTCGCGGTTTTCCAGGCTGCGGTATTCGGAGAGTTTTTCCTGGTAGGGCATCAGCGCGAAAAGCCCCGGGTAACCGCCCATCAGGCCCTTCCATGCGTACAGGATGCTGTTGTCGCTGCCTTCGATGTAGGCACCGAAGTTGATCGCATAGCTCAGCAGCGTAGTGTCGTCGCTGCGGGTGCTGGACTGGTCGATGCGCAGCAGGGTGTGGCCGAACATCGAGGATGGGCTGTTCAGATAGGCCGCCGGGAAGATCAACGCGGCGCTGTGCGGGTCGATCGACTGGTACCAGGTCTTGAATTCCTGGCAGTCCGGTTGCGGCAGGCCTTGCAGGCCGAGCTGTTCACGTAGCCAGCGGGTGCGTGCAGGGAATACACACTGGGCATGCTTGTCGCCGAGGCTGGCGGGGGCATACAGCGCTTCGACCGTGGCTTGCAGCTCCTGGTCGGGGTGGTGCGCACCGTCCTTGGCGAGGAAGAACGCATCATCGTCCACATAACTGCGCCAGCCGCCTAGCTTGGCAGTTTCGTAGTGGCCCAGGGCAATCCAGTAAGGGGTGTTGGCCAGTTGCTGGAGACGACCTTGGTCCAGCACGGGCGCGGCATGAACAGGGGCGCAGGCACACAGCGCCAGCAAAGCGAGGCGTTTGAGCATATCGGGCAACTACTTCTTGACGATGCCGAAAAAGGCGAAACCCGCCCCAGGGTGGGGCGGGAGCAGCAGTGCTTAGGCCTCGGTAGCGTATTTGGCCAGGCGTGGGTCGTTCTTCAGAACGGCCAGGGTGTTGCTGTGGACCGTTTCAGCAGTGACGTCGGCGCTGGTGAAGATCTGGTTGAAGTGCTGGTGGGCGACCGACTGGAAGTAGGTACGGTCTTCCGGGGCTACACCCAGGACCACGGCATAGGTGGTCAGTGCTTCGCCCTGGCCCATGGCCATGTCTTCGGAAAGCTCGTTCATCATGCCGTTCATGGCGAACCACGACTTGCCGCCGTAGGTCAGCGAAGCCTTGGTGGAGCAGCCGTTGGTGCCGGAGGTCATGCCGAAGGTGGCGTTACCGGAGGTGCCGTTGGTGGTGGAAGCCAGGAAGTGCGCCGGCGTGCCGCGCTGGCCTTCGAACAGCATGTTGCCCCAGCCGCAGTTCGGGCCGCCAGGCGCTTCGGCCATGGCGTTCAGCGAGACCACGGTGAACAGAGTACCCAGAAGAATCCGTTTCATAGCATTTGTTCTCTTTGTCTTAACCAAGGGTCAGGGTTTCTGGCAACTCGGTTGCCAGGTCGGGAAAGCATTTCACCCACCCGCGCAGCTTGGAGTTTAGGCACGATCTAAAGGTTGCGTTGTTGATTGCGAAAAATTTGCTGTTACATGACCTGCGCCAGCTGCGACCGGCGCGATATAAAGTCCCGCAGAGCCTTGCAAGGCGCGCTTGGGCAGCGCCAGAATGCTGCGTATCTGCCCCGTCGAAGTAAGGAAACCCAATGCCCGATCCTGTCGCTGCGCGCCTGCGTCTTGCGCCTGAAGCCCTGACCCGGCGTTTCTCCCCCGAGCAGTTTGCCTTTACCAATACCGACGATCTGGAGCCGTTTCGCGGAGTCCTGGGCCAAGAGCGTGCTGTCGAGGCCCTGCAGTTCGGCGTGGCCATGCCGCGCCCCGGTTACAACGTATACGTGATGGGCGAGCCCGGCACCGGGCGCTTCTCGTTCGTCAAGCGCTACCTCAAGGCCGAGGGCAAGCGCCAGCAAACCCCGGCCGACTGGGTGTACGTCAACCATTTCGACGACACCCGCGAGCCCCGTGCCCTGGAATTGCCATCGGGCAGCGCGGGGGCATTCATCGCCGACATGAGCGGGCTGATCGACAACCTGTTGTCGACCTTCCCGGCCGTGTTCGAACACCCGTCGTACCAGCAGAAGAAAGGCGCCATCGACCGCGCCTTCAACCAGCGTTATGACCGTGCCCTGGATGTCATCGAGCGGGCCTCGCTGGAAAAGGACGTGGCGTTGTACCGCGATGCCAGTAACGTCGCCTTCACGCCGATGGCAGACGGCAAGGCACTGGACGAAGCCGAATTCGCCCAGTTGCCGGAAGAGGTACGCGAGCAGTTCCACGAGGACATTGCCCTGCTTGAGGAGCAGCTGAACGAAGAGCTGGCCAGCCTGCCGCAGTGGAAGCGCGAGTCGAACAACCAACTGCGCCAGCTCAACGAAGAAACCATCACCCTGGCCTTGCAGCCGTTGCTGGCCCCGCTGTCGGAAAAGTACGCCGAGAATGCCGCGGTGTGCGCCTACCTGCAGTCGGTGCAGCTGAACCTGCTGCGCACCGTGGTCGAGCAACTGGTCGACGACAGCAAGACCGACGCCGTTGCGCGCAAGCTGCTTGAAGAGCAGTACGCCCCAAGCCTGGTGGTCGGCCACCATGCAGCTGGTGGCGCGCCGGTCGTGTTCGAGCCGCACCCGACTTACGACAACCTGTTCGGCCGTATCGAATACAGCACCGACCAGGGCGCGCTGTACACCTCGTACCGCCAGCTGCGCCCGGGCGCGTTGCACCGTGCCAACGGCGGCTTCCTGATCCTTGAAGCCGAGAAGATGCTGGGCGAGCCGTTCGTGTGGGATGCGCTCAAGCGTTCCCTGCAGTCGCGCAAGCTGAAGATGGAGTCACCGATCGGTGAGCTGGGCCGGGTCGCCACCGTCAGCCTGCAGCCGCAGATGATTCCGCTCAACGTCAAGCTGGTGATTATCGGCTCGCGCCAGCTGTACTACGCACTTCAGGACCACGACTCGGATTTCCAGGAGATGTTCCGGGTGCTGGTGGACTTCGACGAAGACATGCCCATGGTCGACGAGAACCTGGAGCAGTTTGCCCAGTTGCTGCGCACGCGCACCAACGAAGAGGGCATGGCGCCGCTGACCAGCGATGCGGTGGCGCGCCTGGCCACTTACAGCGCCCGCCTGGCAGAGAACCAGTCGCGCCTGTCGGCGCGTATCGGTGACCTGTTCCAGCTGGTCAGCGAAGCCGATTTCATCCGTCAGCTGGCCAGTGACGAAATGACCGACGCCGGGCACATCGAGCGTGCGTTGAAGGCCAAGGCCACCCGCACCGGGCGTGTTTCCCAGCGTGTGCTCGACGACATGCTTGCCGGCATCATCCTGATCGACACCGAAGGTGCGGCCATCGGCAAGTGCAACGGCCTGACCGTGCTGGAGGTGGGGGACTCGGCGTTCGGTATGCCTGCGCGTATCTCTGCCACCGTGTACCCAGGCGGCAGTGGCATCGTCGACATCGAGCGCGAGGTCAACCTTGGCCAGCCGATCCACTCCAAGGGCGTGATGATCCTTACCGGTTACCTGGGCAGCCGTTATGCCCAGGAATTCCCGCTAGCGATTTCTGCGAGCATCGCCCTGGAACAGTCCTACGGCTATGTAGACGGTGACAGCGCCTCGCTGGGCGAAGCCTGTACGCTGATCTCGGCCTTGTCGCGTACGCCGCTCAAGCAGTGCTTCGCCATCACCGGCTCGATCAACCAGTTTGGTGAAGTGCAGGCAGTGGGCGGGGTGAACGAGAAGATCGAGGGTTTCTTCCGCCTGTGCGAGGCGCGTGGCCTGACCGGCGAGCAGGGGGTGATCATACCGCGTGCCAACGTCGCCACCCTGATGCTCGACGAGCGCGTGTTGCAGGCGGTGGAGAACGGCATGTTCCACGTCTACGCGGTCAGCCAGGCTGATGAGGCACTGAGCCTGCTGGTGGGCGAGGAAGCCGGCGTGCTCGATGACCAAGGCCTGTTTACCGAGGGCAGCGTCAATGCCCGAGTGGTGGAACGCCTGCGTGAAATTGCCGAGATGATCAGCGAGGAAGACATCGAGAAGGCTGAAAAGGAGCGCCTGGAAGAGGTGATTGCCCAGGCCAAGCCGGCCTAAGTCAATAAACCGGCGCTAGCGGCTATGTGCTACCGTTCAGCGCCGGTTTTCCATCTTTTTACACGGTTCTTCTATGATGGAACTTAAGGACAGCATCAGCGTTCAGGATGGAAACAGCCTGGGTTCAGGCTGAACAAGGCTTATTGGAGGGGACGCGGCCATGCGCAACCTCAGCCTCACACGCCAGTGCCTGGGCCTGGTGACCCGCATCGAATGCAGCATCCGCCCACTGGCCGGGGACAACGGCATGTGGACGCTGCTGTTCGCCGCCGGCATGGCCGGTGAACAACCTTCCGCAATCAAGGCCCAAGGGCCGTTTCATGGGCCGATGGTGGCCGAATCGGTGCTCAATGCCATTGTCGATAGCCTGACGTTGCACGGGTACCAGGTGGCCGAAGACCCGCAGATCTGGTGCCTGCATTTGCAGGCGCAGTTGCGCAAGATCAATGGCGAGCGGTGTCGGAACCTGGGGGATTACCAGTTTCATCCGGAGACCTGAACGAATGCTGGGGCCGCTTTGCGGCCCGATCGCGACACAAGGCCGCTCCTACAGGGGATCGCGGTCTCTTGTAGGAGCGGCCTTGTGTCGCGATGGGCTGCAAAGCAGCCCCCATTCACCGGGCTTTTGCTGTAACAGGTGGCTGGCTATACTCGCGGTCGTTTTTCCAGTCACCTGACGAGTCCCAAACCCTCCATGGAACGTATTCTTGAAAATGCGATGTATGCCTCGCGCTGGCTGCTCGCACCCATCTACTTCGGCCTGTCCCTCGGCCTGCTGGCCCTGGCGCTCAAATTCTTCCAGGAAGTGGTTCACGTCCTGCCCAACGTCTTCGCCTTGAGCGAAGCTGACCTGATCCTGGTGATCTTGTCGCTGATCGACATGTCGCTGGTGGGCGGCCTGCTGGTGATGGTGATGATTTCCGGCTACGAGAATTTCGTCTCGCAACTGGACATCGACGAGAGCAAGGAAAAGCTCAACTGGCTGGGCAAGATGGATTCTTCGTCGCTGAAGATGAAGGTTGCGGCGTCGATCGTGGCCATTTCGTCCATTCACCTGCTGCGGGTGTTCATGGATGCGCAGAACATCTCCACCGATTACCTGATGTGGTATGTGATCATCCACATGACCTTCGTGGTTTCGGCGTTCTGCATGGGTTACCTGGACAAGCTGACCAAGCACTGAGGCCTGTCAGGCCGCTTCGCAATCCCTGTGGGAGCGGGCAAGCCCGCGAACACCGGCAAGGCCGGTGTCAGCCACCGCGTTGCCTGTTTCGCGGGCACGCCCGCTCCCACAGGGATCGAGGCTAAACGGACGGGCGGTGTTGTTTCTGGCTTGTGATTTCTGCCCGCCTGTACAAAAAATGAGCTCTCATGCGTGGTTCCCATCGCGAGGTGCTCTCATGAACCTGCATCAGCTCAATCTCGAGGCCAGGGCCGGCCATGTCGACGAAGTGAACCTGATCGCCATCGAAGGCGGCGATTATCTTATTGAGGCCCGGCTTAAAGGGCATGCCCATCCGCTGGCTGACATCCGTGGTGAACGCCTGCGTGTACGTTCGGTTGAAGATGCGCGCAAGTTGCTGCAAACCATCCCCATGGTTTCGATGAACCTGGTGCATTGGTCGGTGCAGGACGAAATGTGTGGCATGGGCACACACCCGGAAGAAGACCTGAAGGTGCCGATTTCCCAGCGTTCGGCCTGGTAGCTGCTCGCCGCGCCCCAGTGTGCTAGGCTGCTCGCCCTTTTCATCAAGGGCGCGGCTGCACTGCGCCCTGCAGTGGAGCACGACAATGTCCGAACTCAACCTGTCCACCGACGAAACCCGCGTAAGCTACGGCATCGGCCGTCAGCTGGGCGGCCAACTGCGCGACAACCCGCCACCAGGTGTCAGCCTGGAAGCGATCCTGGCCGGCCTGACCGACGCCTTCAACGGCGCCGACAGCCGCGTCAGCGAAGCCGACCTGTCGGCCAGCTTCAAAGTGATCCGCGACATCATGCAAGCCGAAGCTGCTGCCAAGGCCGAAGCCGCTGCTGCCGCTGGCAAGGAATTCCTGGTCGAGAACGCCAAGCGCGAAGGCATCACCACCCTGGCTTCGGGCCTGCAGTTCGAAGTGCTGACCGCAGGTGAAGGCGCCAAGCCGACCCGCGAAGACAACGTGCGCACGCACTACCACGGCACACTGATCGACGGCACTGTGTTCGACAGCTCCTACGACCGTGGCCAGCCGGCTGAATTCCCGGTGGGTGGCGTGATCGCTGGCTGGACCGAGGCCCTGCAGCTGATGAACGCTGGCAGCAAATGGCGCCTGTACGTGCCGAGCGAGCTGGCTTACGGCGCCCAAGGCGTTGGCAGCATCCCGCCGCACAGCGTACTGGTGTTCGACGTCGAGCTGCTCGACGTTATGTAATACCGCTGGGGCCGCTTTGCGGCCCATTCGCGGGCTCGCCCGCTCCCACAGGTGTCGCGTTAGCTTCCAGGCTTGTGCAGTACTTGTGGGAGCGGGCATGCCCGCGAAGAGGCCGGCCCTGCCGGCTTCAATTCCAGTCTGTTCCCGCAGGGCGCAACGCCCGCGCATAGCAGAACAGAAACAAATTCCGCACCAGCTCCTTGAGCACCCCCGGTTCACTCGAATTCAGCCCGCTCATGTCCAGGTCGCCCTGGTCACGCAGTTCGTCGAGCGCTTCTTCTTCAAGCACCGCGCACACTTCGCCCGTTTCACGATGAAGAATGCGCAGGTAGGGGTGAGGGCGGTCCAGCCAGGCGTCGATCAGATAAGTCATGGCTATTCTCCTTGGATAGCAGTTCCAATGAGAATAATTCTTATTATCAAAATAGCAAGCGCCAATTGGCAGATTTTTGTGTAATCAGACTTTGCGCACGAACTCGGACTTCAGCTTCATGGCGCCGATGCCGTCGATTTTGCAGTCGATGTCGTGGTCACCGTCGCACAGGCGAATGTTCTTGACCTTGGTGCCAACCTTGACCACCAGGGAAGAACCTTTCACCTTCAGGTCCTTGATCACGGTGACGGTGTCGCCGTCCTGCAGGATGTTGCCGACCGAATCCTTTTTCACCACGTCGTCACTGGCCGCCTCGGCGTCGCCGCTGGCCGACCACTCGTGGGCGCATTCAGGGCAGATCAGCTGGGTGCCATCCTCATAGGTGTATTCGGAGGTGCATTTCGGGCAGGGTGGCAGAGTGCTCACTGGGGTTCCTCAAACAAACAGACGGGCGGTAGAAAGCCTGCATTGTAAAAGGTATTTCTGCAGAAGGGATTATGTCCGGACAAAAAGCTTCGCGGGTAAACCCGCTCCCACAGGTACAACACAGGCCCTGAGGCCTGCGATTTTCCTGTGGGAGCGGGTTTACCCGCGAATGAAGGCGACTCGGTCTATCAGTGAGTACGGGCTACAGCAAACTCGCTGAGCTCGACCAGCGCATCCCGATACTCGCTGGCTGGCAGCACTTCCAGGCAGGCAATGGCACGCTTCACGTAATCACGTGCAAGCTCCGCGGTGTACTTCAGTGCGCCCGACTCTTCGACCGCCACGCGAATCTGCTCCAGGTCCTCCAGGCCACCCTTCTGGATCGCCTGGCGTACCAGCGCAGCCTGCTCGGCAGTGCCTTCGCGCATGGTGTAGATCAGCGGCAGGGTAGGCTTGCCTTCGGCCAGGTCGTCACCGACGTTCTTGCCCAGGGTTTGCGAGTCGCCCTTGTAGTCCAGCAGGTCGTCGACCAGCTGGAAGGCCACGCCCAGGTGGTCACCGAAGGTGCGCAGGGCTTCGCGCTGCTCGTCAGTGGCTTCGGCCAGCGCCGCGGCGCTGTGGGTCGAGGCTTCGAACAGCATCGCGGTCTTGCCGCGGATGACTTCCATGTAGACTTCCTCGGTGGTGCTTGCGTCGCGTACCCGCGACAGCTGCAGCACTTCACCTTCGGCAATCACACGGGTGGCCTTGGACAGGATCTGCATGACCGGCATCGAGCCCAGTTCGACCATCATTTCGAACGAGCGCGAATAAAGGAAGTCGCCCACCAGCACGCTCGGTGCGTTGCCCCACAGGGCATTGGCAGTGGAGCGGCCACGGCGCATGCCGGACATGTCGACCACGTCGTCGTGCAGCAGGGTGGCGGTGTGCAGGAACTCGATGGTGGCAGCCAGCAGGCGCAGGTCGTCGCCCTCGCGGCCCAGGGCCTTGCCGCACAGCAGCACCAGCAGTGGGCGCAGGCGCTTGCCACCGGCGGACGTGATATAGTCGCCGATCTTCGATACCAGCGGCACGCGCGAGGTCAGCTGCTTCTTGATGATCTCGTCGACGGCGCTGAAATCATCAGCCACCGCGCGGTAGAAGGTTTGGGGTTGCATCGGCTGCTCCAGTGAGGTTGCGCGGCATGCTAGGTCGCAGGTCCCGGTGTGTCAAGGCGCGGTGCCGGCTGGCCGGGGGCGGTACTTGCAAGCAAAACCCGTGTTGCGTACAATCGCGCACCCTAACTTCCTGGGCAGCACCTGCCTTACGCAATTGCACCGGGCCGTTCCAGCCCTGTGCAGCCATGCCAGCCAATACTCATCATATAAAGCGCTGGGTGAGCAGGATTATCGGAGAAATACCATGTCTTACGCAGTAATCGTTACCGGCGGCAAGCAGTACAAAGTCGCTGAAGGTGAATTCCTCAAGATCGAAAAACTGGAAGTCGCCACTGGCGAATCCGTGACCTTCGATCGCGTTCTGCTGGTCGCCAACGGTGAAGAAGTCACCATCGGTGCTCCAGTTGTTGCTGGCGCTAAAGTAGTGGCCGAAGTCGTTTCGCAAGGCCGCCACGACAAGGTTCGCATCATCAAGTTCCGTCGTCGTAAGCACCACATGAAGCGTATGGGCCACCGCCAGTGGTTCACCGAGATCAAAATCACCGGCATCCAGGCTTAATCCCCTAGATCCCCTGAATTTATTTGGAGAATTGAACCATGGCTCACAAGAAGGCTGGTGGTAGTACTCGTAACGGTCGCGACTCAGAATCTAAACGCCTTGGCGTGAAGATGTATGGCGGCCAGGTTATCAAGCCAGGCAACATCATCGTCCGTCAGCGCGGCACTGAATTCCACGCTGGCTACGGCGTTGGCATGGGCAAGGACCACACCTTGTTCGCCAAGATCGAAGGCGTGATCAAGTTCGAGAAAAAAGGCGAGTTCATGCGCCGTTACGTGAGCATCGTCGCCGCTTAATCGCGACGTCGCTCCAGAAGCCCCGTCATGCGACGGGGCTTTTTCGTTTGTGGTGAGCCTCTTGCAAAGCTGTTTGTCTGGGTTGCCGGCGTTGGTTTCTACGGTCGTACGGGGCCGCCGCGCTCATTTTTGCAAGAGCCTCATGTTTTTGAGTCATTCAGCTCGTCTGCCGACGAGAGGCGGTTTTAATGAAGTTTGTTGACGAAGTATCGATTCGGGTCAAGGCCGGTGACGGCGGCAATGGTTGCATGAGCTTCCGTCGCGAGAAGTTCATCGAGAACGGCGGCCCTAACGGCGGTGACGGTGGTGATGGTGGCTCGGTGTACATGGTTGCCGACGAAAACCTGAACACCCTGGTCGACTACCGCTACACCCGTCACCACGAAGCCCAGCGTGGCGCCAACGGCGGCAGCACCGACTGCACCGGCAAGAAAGGCGACGACCTGTTCCTGCGCGTACCGGTCGGCACCACCGTGATCGACGCCTCCACCCAGGAAGTGATCGGTGACCTGGTGACCCCGGGCCAGAAGCTGATGGTCGCCCAGGGCGGCTGGCACGGCCTGGGCAACACCCGCTTCAAGTCCAGCACCAACCGTGCGCCGCGCCAGACCACCCCGGGTAAGCCAGGTGACCAGCGCGACCTGAAGATGGAAATGAAAGTGCTGGCCGACGTGGGCCTGCTGGGCCTGCCGAACGCCGGCAAGAGCACCTTCATCCGCTCGGTTTCCGCAGCCAAGCCAAAAGTAGCCGACTACCCGTTCACCACCCTGGTGCCTAACCTGGGTGTGGTCAGCGTCGACCGCTGGAAGAGCTTCGTCATCGCCGACATCCCCGGCCTGATCGAAGGCGCTTCCGACGGCGCCGGCCTGGGCATCCGTTTCCTCAAGCACCTGGCACGTACCCGCGTGCTGCTGCACCTGGTCGACATGGCGCCGCTGGACGAAAGCAGCCCGGCCGATGCCGCCGAAGTGATCGTCAACGAGCTGACCCGCTTCAGCCCGTCGCTGGCCGAGCGTGAGCGCTGGCTGGTGCTGAACAAGGCCGACATGGTCATGGAAGACGAGCGCGACGAGCGCGTCCAGGAAGTGGTCGAGCGCTTGCAGTGGGAAGGCCCGGTCTACGTGATTTCGGCCATCTCCAAGCAGGGCACCGAAAAGCTCAGCCACGACCTGATGCGCTACCTCGAAGACCGCGCCGATCGCCTGGCCAACGACCCGGCCTACGCCGAAGAGCTGGCCGACCTCGACCAGCGTATCGAAGACGAAGCCCGCGCCCAGCTGCAGGCCCTGGACGACGCGCGCACTCTGCGCCGTACCGGCGTCAAGAGCGTGCACGACATCGGCGACGATGACGGTTGGGACGACGATTTCGAGGACGACGAAGACGGCCCGGAAATCATTTACGTGCGCGACTGACCGGTTGCAGTACACTAAACGCCGCTCTCTGGAGCGGCGTTTTTGTATCCACGGTATCTACAGATTCGACATAGGTTGGAAGAAGATGCGAAGCAAGGTGACGGGCGCCAAGCGCTGGGTCGTGAAGATTGGCAGTGCGCTGCTGACCGCCGATGGCAAAGGCCTCGACCGGGGTGCCATGGCCGTTTGGGTCGAGCAGATGGTCGCGCTGCGTGAGGCAGGCGTGGAGTTGGTACTGGTCTCTTCCGGGGCCGTGGCTGCCGGCATGAGCCAGCTGGGCTGGACCACGCGACCGAGCGCGATGAACGAGCTGCAGGCGGCTGCCTCGCTCGGCCAGATGCGCCTGGTGCAGGCCTGGGAGTCGAGCTTCGGCGAGCACGGCAAGCACACCGCGCAGATCCTGCTGACCCATGACGACCTGTCCGACCGCAAGCGTTACCTGAACGCCCGCAGCACCCTGCGTACGCTGGTCGACCTGGGTGTGGTACCGGTGATCAACGAAAACGACACCGTGGTCACCGACGAGATCCGTTTTGGCGACAACGACACCCTGGCGGCACTGGTGGCCAACCTGGTCGAGGCCGACCTGCTGGTGATCCTCACCGACCGCGATGGCATGTTCGACGCCGACCCGCGCAACAACCCCGAAGCGCAGCTGATCTACGAAGCCCGTGCCGACGACCCGTCGCTGGACGCCGTGGCCGGTGGCACCGGTGGTGCCCTGGGCCGTGGCGGCATGCAGACCAAGTTGCGCGCTGCGCGCCTGGCCGCCCGCTCCGGTGCCCACACGATCATCATCGGTGGCCGCATCGAGCGCGTGCTGGACCGGCTCAAGGCGGGTGAGCGCCTGGGGACCTTGCTGTCGCCCGAGCGCGGCATGCTGGCTGCGCGCAAACAGTGGCTCGCCGGCCACCTGCAGACCCGTGGCACATTGGTGCTGGATACCGGTGCCGTGCAGGCATTGCGTGAAGCCAACAAGAGTTTGCTGCCGGTCGGCGTAAAGACCGTGCAGGGCAGCTTCCGTCGCGGCGAGATGGTGGTGTGCGTCGGCCCGGATGGTGTTGAAGTGGCCCGAGGGCTGGCCAACTACAGCGCCCTGGAGGCGCAGAAGATCATTGGTCAATCGTCCGACGCTATCGAGTCGATCCTTGGCTACAGCGCTGAGCCTGAGTTGGTACACCGCGACAATCTGGTGCTGGTATGAGCGTGTTCAAGCGGGTGATTACCGTGGCGGCGCTGGCGCTGCCAATACTGGCCGGGGCCGAGGAAATTGGCCAGGTGTCCACCGTGTTCAAGTTCCTTGGGCCGAACGACCGCATCGTCGTCGAAGCGTTTGACGACCCCAAGGTCGAGGGCGTGACCTGCTACCTGTCGCGGGCCAAGACTGGCGGTGTGAAGGGTGGCTTGGGGCTGGCCGAGGACCGTGCGGAGGCGTCGATTGCTTGCCGTCAGGTTGGGCCGATCAACTTCAAGGGTGAGTTGAAGGACGGCGAGGAAGTGTTCAAGGAACGCACCTCGCTGGTGTTCAAGACCATGCAGGTGGTGCGCTTCCTGGACAAGAAGCGCAATACGCTGGTGTACCTGGTGTATAGCGACCGCATCGTCGAAGGTAGCCCGCAGAATGCGGTGACTGCTATCCCGATCTTGCCTTGGGCTCACTGAAAGCCTGGTAGATCGCCGGGAGGCCTTTGGCCTCCATCGCGACACAAGGCCGCTCCTACAGGGGAACGCAGATCCCTGTAGGAGCGGCCTTGTGTCGCGAAAGGGCCGCAAAGCGGCCCCACCTACCTCAGGCCAATTCTTCGGCCTGATCCTCCCGCACAACCGCCTTCACCACATCCAGCCGGCTGATGAACTTCCAGTCCGCTTCGTCGATGTAGATGCCATTCGGCCCGCTACCACCTTCCAGGTCGATCGCCACGTGCGCCGAGACCTGTGGCTTCACGCTCGCCAGAATCGGTACGAAGCCCAGCTGCAAGCTGGTCTCCAGCAGTGCGGCCTGGTTGCGTTCGTCGATGTCCGCCGCCTCATCCAGGTAGTACGGCAGGCGAATGCGCCCGGCCAGGTCGCGGTCCATCAGGTGCAGCAACAGGTACATGTTGGTCAGCGCCTTGATGGTCATGGTAGTGCCGTTGGACGCAGCGCCGTCGATGTCGGCGTGGATGATCGGCTGGCCGTTGACCTTGGTGATCTCGAACGCCAGCTCGAACAGGTCCTTCAGGCCCAGCTGGTTGTGGTTGGCCGCTACCAGGCGTGCCAGGTACTCCTTGGCCTCTTCGTTCTTGTTGTCCTGCTCGGCGCTCTGGGTCAGGTCGAATACCGACAGGGTCTCGCCTTCTTCGTACTGGCCGGCACTGTGGATGATCTGGTCGATGTGCTTGAGCGCTTCCTTGTTCGGCGCCAGCACGACGCGGAAGCTTTCCAGGTTGGAGACCTGGCGCTTGTTGATCTCGCGGTTGAACAGGGCCAGCTGGTGTTCGAGGCTGTCGTAGTCACTGCGGATGTTGCGCAGGGTACGGGCGATGTCGGTGACTGCTGCACGGCGTGCCTTGGCCAGGGTCAGGGCTTCTTCGGTGCGGTGTGCATAGGCGTTCACCAGCAGTTGCAGGCGGCGCTCCATGTCGTCTTCGCTGTCGAACTTGGCCACGCCTTTCAGGCGCACCTGGGCGTACAGCGCCTCGATCTGGTTATCCACCCGCTGCAGGCCCTGCCAGCTGTCCTGGTAATCGTTGAGCAGCGGCAGCAGGTTGTCCATCGAATCGTCGATGGCTTCCATGAACGGCGTGCCGTAGGGCAGGTCGGCCGGCAGCAGCTGGCGACGGCGCAGGGCGTCTTCCAGGGTGCGCTGCTTGGACTCGAGGTCGCCGATTTGCCGGCCGACCAGTTGCAGCTTGGCCGACAGCTGCTGGACACGCTCGGTAAAGGCGTCACTGGAGCGCTTGAGCTCGTCCTGGGCGGCCTCCAGCTGCGACAGTTGCTCGAGCTTTTCCGGCTCTTCGGCGCTCAGGGTTTCGCTGCGGCGGAAGTCTTCCAGCGCCTTCTGCGCGTCCAGTACCTGTTGGTACAGGGTCTCGGTCTGCGCCTTCGAGGCGGTGCGGTCGGCGGTCACGGCCTGCTGGGTCTTGAGCTGCTTCAGCTCTTTTTCCAGGCGCTCTTTCTGGTCGCGCAGGGCGGCGCGATCGGCCAGGGCCTGCAGGGCCGGCGGGTCGATGTGGGTGAGGTCGATGGACAGGCCCGGGGCCTCGAAGCGCTCGCCCTTGAAGCCGTCGAGTACCGCTTCCAGCGATTTTACCCACACGTCGCTGTCGTCCAGCTCGATGCCGCGGTCGCCCAGCGGCAAGCTGAACAGTGCACCGTTGAACAGGCGCATCAGGCGATCGACATCCTGCTGCGAGAACTCTTCGCGCAGGCGGGCATAGCTGTTGTTGTCGGCGTGGTCCAGCTGCTGCTTGACCTGCTTCAGGCGCTTTTCCAGGTCGCGGACACGCTCGTCCAGGTCTTCGGCGCTGAACTGCCGCGACTGGGCCAGGGCGCCGGCCAGTTCGTCATGGGCATCCTTGGCTGCCAGCAGCTGCTGCTCCAGCACCTTGACGTCATCGACCAGGGCAAAGCGGTGCTTGAGCACCGACAGTTCACCCAGCCAACGCTGGATGCCGGTAATTTCCCGCTCCAGGCGCATCAGCTCCTGGGTACCGCCGCGCTGGTCGTTCTGCAAGCGGTCCTGCTCGCCACGGTAGTGCTCGGACTGGATGACCAGCTCTTCCTTGCGCGCCATGGCGTATTCCTGCCAGGTGCCCAGCAGGGTGTCGAGCACGGGCGAAATGCGGTGCAGCTTGCCGCGCAGGATGTCGCGCTGAGCCACGCCACCGGCCAAGGCCTCGACCAGCGGGCCGGCGGCAACCAGGGCGTTGTAGTCCTGCTCCATGCGGCGCACGTCGCGGAAGGCTTCCTCGCACGCGGCAATGTAGTCGACGCTGCCCGAACGCAGGCTGTGCTCGAACGCGTCGAGGAACAGCTGCTTGAGCTTGGCGGCGGTGATTTCGCGCATGTGCAGCAGGTTGATGAACAGCGCGCGGAAGGTTTTCAGGCTTTGCTCGCTGGTGGAGCGCAGCGGGATCATGGTCAGGTCCAGCGGCACTGAAGTGTGGCCGCCAACCAGCAGGCGGCGCAGTTCGTCCGGCTTCAGCTCGTAAGCCTTGATCCCCAGGCGTTCAAGGTTGGTGAACAACTCTTTCTGGCGCAGGCAGGTGTCGTTCTTCTGGTAGTGGGCCAGGTCCAGCTCGCCCTTGTAGGCGAAGAACTGGTGGCCGAAGCCGCCACCCGGGCCGCGGCCGACTACGCCGATCACGTGCGGGCCGTGGGGCAGGCTCAGCTCGCAGAGAATGTACGAGGTGTCGCTGGCGAAGTAGAAACGGCGCGACTGCTCGAGGCTGTACTTGCCGAAGCTCATGTCCGACATGCGCGCCAGGATCGGGAACTGCAGGGCGTTGATCGACGCCGATTTACCCAGGTTGTTGGCACCGTAGACCGACAGCGGGTGCTCCAGCGGGAACAGGCCCAGGCTGTAGCCGGCGGTGTTGAGCAATGCAAAGCGGCGAATGCCGTAGCGTTCCTGGCTCATGCGTCAATCTCCTGTTGCTCTTCACGGATGGCCCGGGCCAGGGCGTCCTCTTCGCTTTCCTCGCCGTCGAACGGGCTGAGGTCGAGCGGGTCGTCGGTGCGGTTGAGTTCTTCGGGGCTTTCTTCCTCGACCAGTACCGGGGTCGGCAGCGGCAGGTCGCTGTGCAGGGTGGCGGCCAGGTCACGGTCTTGCTGCACCGACAGGCACACATCGAGGAAGCGGTGCATCGGCGGAAGGAAGCGGTAGATACCGCCTTCTTCATGGGCAAAGCCCAGCTGGGTCATGCGGCGCAGGATTTTTTCTTCCAGCTCGTCCACGGTCTGCACTTCGGCCTGCAGGAACAGGTCGCGGTACTTGTCCAGCAGCGAGGGCAGCTCGTCACGGCCGATACTGCCGCCGTCGAGCACGGCCATCGGGTCGCGGCCCTGGTCGGCCAGGTGCTCGACCAGGATGAAGGTGAACAGCGACAGCCGCTGCGCGGTCTTGTTCACCTGCGCGGCGGTCATGTCCGGCACGAAGTAGTAGAACCCGCGGGTGTCGCACACCAGCTCGAAGCCCAGGGCTTTGAACAAGGTGCGGTACTGGTCCTGGAAGTTCGACAGCTGGGCGTACAGCTCGGGGTCGCGGCGGCTGACGTGGAAGCCTTTGAACAGCTCGCGGAAGATCGGCGCGAGCTGGGACAGTTCGGAAAGATCAAGATGCATGGGCTGGGCTCGCGTTGGATTCGGTAGGCGCGCTGGTGGCGTCTTCGCGGCTGGAAGTCAGGGCGAACGAGCGCAGGCTGACCAGGTGTTCCTGGGTGGTGTACTCGCGGCGGTCGAGGCGTTCGCGCTTGAAGCGCTTTTCCCGCGACAGGCGCGAGAACCAGTACAGCAGCTCGTCGGTGGCGCCTTCGGGTTCCTGCTCCAGCAGCCAGACCATCAGGTCGGGCAGCGGCAGGGCCTGTTCGCAGCGCTCGGCCATTTCCTTGACCGTGCGCGGTGCGCGGGGCAGGGCGCCGGACTGGGGGTTGTGGGCCTTGGGGAAGCGTGCCGGCTTGGGCTCGAAGCGCGCCAGGGCGTAAACATAGGCCTCGACCTGGCTGGCGCTGCCAAGGAAGGTGCTTTGCGGGCGGGTGAACATTGGCATGGCCGCTTGCGGCACGGCATCGATGCCCTTGCGCCGGATGACCGACAGGGCCAGTGCGGCGCCACGGGTCACGGCGTTGTGCCGGCGGGCTTCTTCACGCAGCGGCAACAGCAGTTCGCGGGCGTGGCGCAGGGTGAGCTGGGCGCTGGTCTGCATTTCCAGGATGCGCGCGTGGGTACGCAGCAGCATGTCGTCGTCGACCAGGTGGCCCAGGCGGGCCTGTTCGCCCAGCAGCTTCAGCAGCACGGTCTCGACCTTGCGCACGCCTTGTTCGAAGGCGCCGTCGGCGTTCACCAGCTGGATCATCGGCTCGACGTATTCGTCCCAGGTGGCCAGTACTTCGGCGTAACGCTGGCGCAGCGGGATCTGGCGGTTGCTGGTCTTGGCGCGTTCGGCCACTGCCACCAGTGCCTGCTCGTCATTGTCGAGTTTTTTAAGCACATCGCGCACACGCATGTCGAGCAGGCGCAGCTGGCGCGCCAGGTCGTCGCTGTCGCGGTTGTCGAAGGCGTCCTGGATGTGGCCGGCAAGGCGCTCCAGGTGCCGCAGGTAGGCTTCGATCTCCAGGCACAGACCCAGCCGGTGTTCGCGGCGCAGGTAGGCGAGGAAGTCGTGGATCTGCGCATTCAGCTCGAAGCGGTTCGGGCTTTTCGCCACCGGGACCAGGATGTCCAGGCGGATCCACACGTCGAGTAGCTGGGTGATGTCCTGCGGGGTGCTTTCGAGCTGCTGGCGGCCCACATGCTGGCGCAACTCGACCAGGCTCAGGGTGCCCTGGTCGAAACGCTCGCACAGCGGCTCGATCAGGGCCCAGTGTTCGGCTAGGGCGCGCAGGACGCGCTTGGGTTCGATCATTGGCTTCGACTCGTTGCCAAGAAAAAGGGGGCGATTGTACTGCATCCGGGGGGGAGGTTTTCACCCCTTGGTCTGTAATGGGGCGTGTATGCCTTTAATTTTGCAGCGCCTGTCAGACCGAGCGCCGCCCGCGCGGCGCTTCGCGGGGCAAGCCCGCTCCCACATTTGTTGCAACGTGCCGAACCTGCAAGTCCATGGTTGTCAGCCTTGGTTGCCCAGACTGGATTTCTCGACTGGCGCATCCGCCGCCCCACCTGTCTTGAGACTTGCGCCAAGGCGGACAACGCCACTTCCACAGGCATGGCCACGTTGCAACAAATGTGGGAGCGGCGGTGCGGCGATCCGACTTGCCCCGCGAAGCGCCGCGCGGGCGGCGCTCGGTCTGACAGGCGCTGCAAAACCCAAGGCATACGCGCTAGAATACCCCCCAATTTTCGCCCCTCGGAACCCCGCCCCTTGCTCACCGAACCCCGTCGCCGCGCCTTCCTTTCCGCCATGCAAGTGGTGCACTGGCTGCCGCGCGCCGAACTGCCGTTCGCCGCACCGTCGCGGCCCGAGCTGTTGTTACCGGTGGCGCCGGTCGACGACATCGATTTCGAGGTCAAGCCGGCGCAGGCTTCAAACGACGCGCCCGCTACGCCCCAGGCCCGTTCCGGTGAAAGGCCGAAAATCGAGATCCCGCGCCCGGGCAGTGCGCCCAAGCCGGCTGCAAAACCCGTCGAGGCCGGCGAACAACCCGCACCGCCACGCCCGGCCCCTGTGCCGCCGCCGCGTTTCTCGCTGCAACTGCTGCGCGCCGGCAGCTGCCTGCTGCTGGTCGAGCTGACCACCGGCCAGCCGTTCCAGAGCCGCGATCCGTCCTACCTGCTGCTCAAGGACATGCTGCGTGCCGCAGGCCTGCCCGACGCCCCGCAGATCATCGGCGAGCCGGTGCGCTGGCCGCTGCTGGTGCGCGGCAACATGGACCAGGGCCCGGATGCCGCGCGCGATTTTGTCCGGGGCTTTGTCCAGGCGCGCCTTGAGGACGCCCCGTGCACCTGCCTGTGGCTGATCGGCCTGCCGGCACTGCGCTTTGCCGCCAATGCCGAGGCCGACGCCTGGTACCAAACCCTGAAGCTCGACGGCCTGGGCGATGCCTGGGCGTTGCCGGGCCTTGAACTGTTGATGGACGAGCCGCAGCGCAAGGCGGACGTCTGGAAAGCCATGCGCCAGCTGATGGCGCGCTGGAAGAGCGTTGAATGAGTGAATCGATCAGTTTCCGCCCGATGACCGAGGCGGATCTGGATGCCGTACTTAAGATCGAATATGCCGCGTTCAGTCACCCCTGGACCCGTGGGATTTTTCAGGATGCGCTCAAGTCGTACGAAGTCTGGCTGATGTTCGACGGCCAGCAGCAGGTTGGCCATGGGGTGATCAACGTGATCATCGACGAGGCGCACCTGCTCAACATCACCGTCAAGCCGGAAAACCAGGGCCGTGGCCTGGGCCTGCGCCTGCTGGAGCACCTGATGGCCCGGGCTTACCAGTTGAATGGCCGCGAATGCTTCCTGGAAGTACGCGCCAGCAACCAGTCGGCCTATCGTTTGTACGAGCGCTACGGTTTCAACGAAATCGGCCGCCGGCGCGACTATTATCCGGTAGCTGGTGGTCGCGAAGACGCCCTGGTGATGGCCTGCACCCTGCTTGAGGACTGACCAGGCACAGCGGCTACCACTATTGGCCTTTTCTTTGTTCTCTATGCACGGATGGATAAAGGATGAAAAAACGGCTTCTGGTGGCGGGCCTGCTGATCGCTGTTGCATCACACGCCGATGAACGCGACCTGTGGATGTTCGCCCAATGGGCAGGCGACCATCAAACCCGGCCCTTCCGTGAAATGCTGGTGGATGCCCGCCTTTACGGCGTAGTGCCTATCCACCAGTTGTTGCGCTCGGCATCGGACTGGAAGCTCTGCCAGGCGTCTCCTTTTGCCGTGCCACCCACCAGCAACTGGCCGGCAGTACGCTCGACCCTTTCGCTGATCAGGACGCTTGATGAGCAAGGTATCCTGCGCCAGTTCGAAGTGGTCTCGGCCTACCGCAACCCACGCCTGAATACCTGCGCAGGTGGTGCTGCCAACAGTGCCCATACCCGCGCTTTCGCCGTCGATATCCTGCTGCCGGCCTGGGCCGACCCCAACCCGCTGTGCCGCTTCTGGCAGCAGTATGGGCAGGCCTGGAGCATGGGCCTGGGGCGCTACCCGTCCGGGCGCATCCATGTGGACACTGCCGGCTATCGGACCTGGGGCGGCGATGGCAGTGCCGGGTCGTCGTTCTGCGTCAAGCCCAAGTGAGCCAGGCAACGCTGGCATTCGCCCGTGACCCATTCGGCGAAACGCTGACGCTTGCCGTTATCTTCAAGGGGTTGTGGGCTAAGCAGGTGGTAGGCCGAGCCATCGCGCACAAAACCGAACGGTGCCTGCAACTGGCCGTTGTCCAGTTCGTCACGCACCATCAGGGCCGAGGCCATGGCCAGCCCCAGGCCGGCGCTGGCGGCCTGGATTGACAGGTAGAAGTGCTCGTAGTCGCTGCGTTCGTCGTGCCGCACCTGCTGGCCGCTCAGGCGCAGCCAGGTGGGCCAGGCGCCGGGGCGGGTAGCGCTGTGCAGCAGGCGCTGGCCTTGCACTTGGGTGGGAGTGTTGGGGCTGCATACCGGGCCGATCCATTCGTCACAGATCTTCTGGTTGTACAGCTGGTTGCCCCAGTGGAAGTCGTCGCGGCGGATTGCCAGGTCGACGCCACTACGGGCGAAGTCCAGCGGCCCACCGGCGGCCACCAGGTGCAGCTGCAGGTCGGGGTGGTCGGCATGGAAGCGGGGGAGGCGCGGGATCAGCCAGCGCATGGCGATGGTTGGCTCGCAGGAGAGCACCAGTACATTGTCGCGGGCCTGATCCTGCAGGCGCTGCACGGCGCCCTCGAGCTGTTCGAAAATCGCCTGGGTGGTGCTTTGCAGGGCACGGCCGGCAGGGGTGAGGAAAATGGCCCGGTTGCGGCGTTCGAACAAGTCCACGCCAAGGTTTTCTTCAAGCAGGCGGATTTGCCGACTGACCGCGCCATGGGTGACGTGCAGGTGCTCGGCGGCGCGCACGAAGCTTTCGGTCTGGGCGGCGATGTCGAAGTAGCGGAAGGCGTTGAGTGGCGGCAGTTTCATGGCATCCCTTTTAACCTGTGCCGGCCTCTTCGCGGGCATGCCCGCTCCCACAGGTCCTGCGCTTTTCTGTGGGAGCGGGCGTGCCCGCGAAGAGGCCAGCTCAGGCGCTATAGCTCTGTGAGAAAAACTATCAGATCTGCCTCACTATAAATCGATTTTTACCCGCCCGTATCATCCCGATAATCCCTGGGTCTGTGCATTTCCATCGCCTATCGAGACCCACCCAATGACCGAACTCATCGCCGTCGCCCTGTTCACCCTGCTCGCCGTCATCAGCCCGGGCGCCGATTTCGCCATGGTCACCCGCAGCAGTTATGCACAGGGCCGCAAGGCCGGCCTTGCCGCTGCTGTGGGTATTGCGCTGGGGGTGCAGGTACATGTGCTGTACACGGTCTTGGGCATTGCCCTGATCATCAGCCAGAACCCACCGTTGTTCCTCACCATGAAAGTACTGGGTGCCGGCTACCTGATCTATCTGGGCTACCAGTCACTGACCAATACCCGGCGTATCAGCCTTGACGGGGTTGGGCCCTCGGCTGCCGGTGTGCTGCAGGCCCTGCGCACGGGCTTTCTGACCAATGCCCTCAACCCCAAGACCATGCTGTTTGTCATCAGCGCCTTCACCCAGGTAGTCCAGCCTGGCAGCCCGCTGGCGCTGGATTTCGCCTATGGCGCGTTCATGTCCTTTGCCCATTGGTTGTGGTTCAGCCTGGTGGCGGTGTTTTTCTCCAGTACTGCATTACGCAAGGCCATGATCGAACGGCAATGGCTGGTGGACCGTGCCATCGGCCTGGCGCTGATCGGGCTTGGCCTTGCGGTAGCGGTAAGCGGAATACGGTGAAGTGTCGATTGCATGACGAGGTGATGGCCATTTAGAATAGAATCATTCCCATTTGCGAAGCCTCGCGATGAAAACACCACCACCCGCCGTTGCCGACAGCCTGGACGCTTTGTACAAGGGCTATCACAGTTGGTTGCTGGTGTGGTTGCGCCAACGCCTGAACTGCCCGCAGCATGCGGCAGACATGGCTCAGGACACGTTCGTCCGCTTACTCAGCGCTGGCAGCTACGTTGCCCCCCGTGAACCACGGGCCTTGCTGGCCACGGTCGCGCGGCGCCTGCTGATCGACCGTGGCCGTAGGCACAAGCTCGAGCAGGCCTATCGCGAAGCGCTGGCGTTGCATGTGGAGCAGATGGAGCAAGCGCCTTCCCCCGAGCAGGTTCACGCCGCCGTACAAGCCCTGGAGCAGATCGACCGCGCCTTGTCGCGCATGCAGCCGCGGGTACGTCAGGCGTTTGTGCTGCGCCACCTTGAAGGCCTGAGCCACAGCGAAATCGCCGAGCACCTGCAGGTGTCCACCAAAAGCGTGCAGGGCTACCTGGTGCAAGCGCTGCTGGCATGCCACGCCGCTGCCGAGGCCTGCCTGTGAGCCCGGAAGTCCTCCATGAAGCCGCCGAATGGCTGGTACGCCTGGACGACCAGCCCAGCGGCCGCGACCGTGAAGCGTTTCGTGCCTGGCTGGCGCAGGACAGCGAGCACCTCGAAGCCTTCCAGCGCATGCAGGAAACCTTGGCGCCCTTGCAGTTACTCAAGCAGGCGCCGGCTCGCAGCGCGCTGCGGGCGCTCAAGCAACAGCGGCGTTCGGCGCAAGCCCTCAAGGCGCTCGCGCTGGCTGCCGTGCTGGCCCTGCCCTTAGGCATGCTCGTGCAGCAGGGGCCGGCGTATCTGCTGGCTGATATCCGCACCGGCAGCGGCGAATGGGCCACGCGGCAGTTGCCCGATGGCAGCCTGCTGCGGCTGGACGGTGGGTCCGCCGTCGACCTGGACTTCGATGAGCGTACGCGCACGCTTCACCTGCTGCGCGGGGAAATCCTGGTGGATGTGGCCAAGGACGCCGGGCGCCCGTTCAAGGTGGTGACCGAACATGGCAGCGTGCGGGCGTTGGGCACACGCTTTGTGGTGGAGCAATTGGCCGAAAGTTCGCGCCTGGCAATGGTCGAGTCCAGCACTGAAGTCGACAGCCATGGCCGGCAGCGGGTGGTGTCGGCAGGCCAGGAACTGTACTTCGACGCGACGGGGCCCGGCGAGGTGCAGGCCATCGACGGCAGGAGTGTGGAGCAGGCCTGGGCAAGACACCAGTTGGTAGTACGTGAACGGCCGCTGGTCGAAGTGCTTGAACAGCTGGGTCGTAATCATTCGGGCTACCTGCTGTTCGATCGCAAAGCCCTGGCGAACATCCGCGTCACCGCCGTATTGCCGGCCGACGACAGCGAGCGTGCATTGCGCCTGTTGGCGCGCAGCCTGCCGCTGGGTATCGATCACTACACGCCCTGGATCACGCGGGTGCGCTACCTGCACGCATCCGAGCCCAGATAAAAAAGATTCCCACCTGCTTCCAGTTCCCGATTTCCGTGCGTCCTTGTCGTAAGCCAACATAACGGAGTATCGGGAACATGCTTTCTACACTGCGCGCGCGCATTCCTTTCAGGCCTCGCAATGCACTGGCATTAGGCCTTCACCTGGGGCTGGGCAGCCTGCCGCTGTTGCTGGCACCGCTGGCGGTGGCCCAGCAGCAGGTGCAGCGCTATGACATCCCGGCAGGCGCCTTGGGTGATGTGCTCAGCAGCTTCGCACGGCAGGCCGGCGTGGCGATTTCGTTCGACGCCACACAAGTGGCTGGGCGGCGTAGCGCGGGCTTGCAGGGCAGTTATGGCGTGAATGAAGGCTTCGCCATGCTGCTGGGCGGGCAGGGCATGCAGGCGCAGGGCAGTGACGACGGCTTCGTGCTGGTCAGCGTGCCAGGCAGTGAAGGGGCGTTGGAACTGGGTGCGACCACCATCAACAGCCAGTTGCTGGGCAGCACTACCGAGGGCACGGGTTCGTACACCACGGGTATCACCAACGCTGCTACCAGGCTCAACCTCAGCCTGCGCGAGACACCGCAGTCGGTCAGTGTAATGACCCGCCAGCGGATGGAAGACCAGAACCTGCGCAGCATCGGGCAGGTGTTGGAGCAAACGCCGGGGGTCAATGTGCAGAGCCCGGGCAGTGATCGCCTGTATGTGTTCTCGCGCGGCCTGGCGATCGACAGCTACCAGTACGACGGCATGCCAACCACCACGTTCGCTTTCAGCCAGGCGCTGCCCCAGGCGCTTTCGGACATGGCGATCTACGACCGGGTCGAAGTGGTGCGGGGTGCTACCGGCTTGTTGACGGGGGCGGGCGACCCGTCCGGCACGGTAAACCTGGTGCGCAAGAAACCCACGGAGCATTTCAAGGGCTACATCAGTGGCGGGCTGGGCTCCTGGGATCTGTACCGCACTGAAGTGGATGTGTCCGGCCCGTTGACCGACAACGGTGCCGTGCGCGGCCGTGCAGTAGCGGCGTACCAGCAGAGCAACAGTTTCACCGACCACCTGCAGCAACAGAAGACCATCGTGTACGGCGTCAGCGAGATGGACCTGTCGCCGGACACGCTGTTTACCCTGGGCGTGGAGTACCTGGACAGCGACCCGCGAGGTTTCTCCACCACAGGTTTGCCGGTGGTGGCCACCGATGGCTCGGGGCGTGGTTTCCAGTACCGCATGCCGCGCTCGTACAACGGTGCCAGCCGCGATAGCAGCAACCAGCAGGAGTCGGTGAACACCTTCACCTCGCTTGAGCAGCGGTTGGGCGAAGGCTGGTCACTCAAGCTCGCTGCCAATTATCTGTACGGCACCCGAGACTACGACTCGGTCATCGTTGGTACCACCACCGGCGTGCTCAACCCGGCCACGGGCGATGGCTTGCGCTACACCGCCACCAAGGGTGACAACACGCAGAAGCAACGCGGCATCGACCTGATGCTCAGTGGCCCGTTCCAGTTGCTGGGGCGTGAACACGAGTTGGTGATGGGCTTCAATTACCAAAGCTATGAGAACCGCCGCAACGGCTTTGGCAACTTGCTGGCCAACGGCAGCAGCAACAATGGTGTCAGTGGTGTGCCGGTGAATGTCTGGACCTGGGACAACCAAGGCCCGACGCCGTCCTACAACTTCAACCGCGAGGACGACGATATCGACCAGCGCCAGACCGGCGCCTACCTGGCCACGCGCCTGAAGCCGACGGATGACCTGTCGGTAATTCTGGGTGCACGGGTCAGCAACTACCAGTACGACGCCCTGTTCCACTACCACGTTGCCAGCCTGCAACCCTATGACACCGAAGACTCGGTCAAGGCCACCGGTGAAGTGACACCCTATGCCGGCGTGGTCTACGACCTGAACGACGTGCACTCGGTTTATGCCAGCTATACCAGCATCTTCAAGCCGCAGCCTTATCGTAGCCAGGCCGGGAAGTTGCTGGAGCCGCGCGAAGGCGACAACTACGAAGTCGGCCTGAAGAGCGAGTATTTTGGTGGCCGCCTGAACACCGCCATCGCGCTGTATGAAGTCAAGCTGGACAACGACGCCGTGGCCGACGGGACCGTGGCCGGCAGCGATGGCCTGATTACCGCTTATCGTGCGGAAAAGACCACCACCCGCGGTATCGACATGGAACTGAGCGGGGAGCTGGCGCCGGGCTGGAACCTGGCCGCCAGCTATACCCATTCCAGGGTGAAGGACAACGACGGTGAGCGGGTCAAGACCACCATCCCGATGGACATGTTCAAGCTGTGGACCACTTACCAACTGACCGGTGACCTGCAGCGGCTGACCCTTGGCGGTGGTGTGAACTGGCAGAGCGGCATGCACTTTACCGCCACGCCATGGCAGGTCAGTAACCCTGTGAAGATCAAGCAAGGGGACTATGCCACGGTTGGCCTGATGGCCCGCTACAAGTTCAACCGGCAGTGGTCGGCGACTGCGACCGTGAACAACCTGTTCGATAAGAAGTACTTCAGCTCATTCGACGACAACTTCAACAGTGCGTCGTATGGCGAGCCGCGCAACTTCATGCTGAGTTCGAAGTGGGAGTTCTGAATCTTTAATGGGCTAGCGCCATGCCCTGTGGGAGCGGGCGTGCCCGCGAAGAATGCAACGCGGTATATGGCACCGGCTTCGCCGGTGTTCGCGGGCAAGTCGGATCGCCGCACCGCCGCTCCCACAGGGATCACGCCAGCTTTTAGAAATTGAGCAAGACAGTTGCTGGCGGACCTGAACTTTTCCGCAGGCAAAGAAAAAGGGCTTACCTTGCGGTAAGCCCTTCGTCTTGTTTGGTGGCTACACAGGGACTTGAACCCCGGACCCCAGCATTATGAATGCTATGCTCTAACCAACTGAGCTATGTAGCCGATGGCGCGCATTATTCTCTTGAACGGCCCCCCTGTCAACACTCATTTCAAAAAAAATTTGCACGCTTTCAAAAACTTAGCGGCCGGGCGCGGTTTCAGTGCACCACAAGCCAGTGTCCGAGCACGCCCTGCAACTGCAGATGCTGGGCCGCAGCCAGGGATTGCAGGCTTTGCTCAGGCTGATCGAGGTTGAAATCACCGCTCACCCGCCGATGGGCCATTTGTTCATCCATCATCCACAGGCGCTGCCCCTGGTAGCCGGCAAGGCGTTCCAGCACTTGCCCCAATGGCATGTCGACGGCTTTCAGGCGGCCGTTGCGCCAGCTGTCGGCGGTTTTAAGGTCAGCCTTCTGCACCGGGTCGATACGCGTGTCATCAAAAGTGACCCGCTCACCCGCCGAGACCATGCGCTGATCACCGCCTTGGGTGATCATGGCCTTGCCACTGAGTACCACCAGTTCATCATGACCTGCATGGCGGGCGACCTGCAGGCGGGTGCCGAACACCTGGATACGTGCGTTGCCCACTTCCACTTCCATGGCCCGCCCGTCGAGCACCACTTCCAGCAACACCTGGCCCTGCACCAGGTGCAACTGGCGGGTGCGGCCACGCAGGTCGACGTTCATGGCGCTGGCGCTGTCCATGTTCAGCGTGGTGCCATCTGCCAGGCGGGTGCTGCGGCGCTCGCCCACGTCGGTGTGCAGCTCGCTGGCCAGGCGCTGCATCAGCGGCCAGTACAGGTAGGCTGCAGCGCCCAGCACCAGCAGGAATAGCAGTGCCAACCATTTGCCCAGGTGGCTGCGGCGCACGGTGACTTGCCGTGGGCGCGGGCGGGCGGGTGGTGGCTGCAGTTGCTGCCAGAAGGTCTCCAGCTCGGCATAGGCGTGCGCGTTTTCTGGTACCTGGCACCAGGCCGCGAATGCCTGGCGCTGGGCTTCGTCACAGCCGGGTTGGCGCAATAGCGAAAACCACTCCAGCGCTTCCTGCTGTGGGTCGGGCTGCAACTGCATGGCGGGCATCGGGCTCATGGGGTCGGTCTGCTCACGATAGGGGCCGTTTCGCCCAACGATGACAGGGGTTTGAGTCAAGGATGCTAATTATATTGAGAACCATTTTCAAGTACGTTGCGACGGAGGGATAAAAAAGGTAGCTATGTATCTATTTGTTTCCTGATAATCGGATCCCAAACCTGAGCACGGAGATTTAGGCAAATGGCCATCAGTAGTGCCTCCACCGCGACCACCAGCGCAACGGCAAACCAAGCCACGCCGCTGGTGATGCGTATTATTGGTTTCTGTGCCCTGGCGCACCTGATCAACGACCTGATCCAGTCGGTGCTGCCGGCGATCTACCCGATGCTCAAGGCCAATTACGACCTGAGCTTCGCCCAGATCGGCCTGATCACCCTGACGTTCCAGATCACCGCTTCGCTGCTGCAACCCTGGGTCGGCTTCTTTACCGACCGCCGGCCGACGCCGAACCTGTTGCCGATGGGCACCCTGTGCACGCTGGTGGGCATCGTGATGCTTGCCTTCGTGGGCAGCTTCCCGATGATCTTGCTGGCCTCGGCGCTGGTGGGGATCGGCTCGTCGACGTTCCACCCGGAAACCTCGCGTATTGCACGCCTGGCCTCGGGCGGGCGCTTCGGCCTTGCACAGTCCACGTTCCAGGTGGGCGGCAATACCGGTTCGGCCCTGGGCCCGTTGCTGGCGGCGGCCATCGTCATCCCGTTCGGCCAGAGCCACGTAGCCTGGTTCGGCCTGGCCGCGCTGTTCTTCCTGGGCGTCACCCTGATGCTGCGTGGCTGGTACAAGGAACACCTCAACCAGGCGAAGGCGCGCAAGGCGGTGCAGGCCACCCATGGCATTTCGCGCAATCGGGTCATCGCGGCGCTGATCGTGCTGGGCCTGCTGGTGTTCTCCAAATACTTCTACATGGCCAGCTTCACCAGCTACTTCACCTTCTACCTGATCGAGAAGTTCGATGTGTCGGTGGCCAGCTCGCAGCTGCACCTGTTCCTGTTCCTGGGGGCGGTGGCGGCGGGTACCTTCTTTGGTGGGCCGATCGGTGACCGCATCGGGCGCAAGGCGGTGATCTGGTTCTCGATCCTGGGGGTGACGCCGTTCACCCTGGCGTTGCCGTATGCCGACCTGTTCTGGACCACCGTGCTGAGCGTGGTCATCGGCTTTATCCTGGCCTCGGCGTTCTCCGCAATCGTTGTGTATGCGCAAGAGCTGGTACCGGGCAGTGTGGGCATGATTGCCGGGATCTTCTTCGGGCTGATGTTCGGCTTTGGCGGCATCGGCGCGGCGCTGCTGGGCTATGTGGCAGACCTGCGTGGCATCGAATATGTTTATGGGGTGTGCTCGTTCCTGCCGTTGTTCGGGTTGTTGGCGGTGTTCTTGCCGAGTACCGGCAAGCGCTGATAAAGCCGGGGCTGCCTTGCAGCCCATCGCCGGCAAGCCAGCTCCCACCTCGACCGCATTGGCCTCAAGCCATACGCGGTCCCTGTGGGAGCTGGCTTGCCGGCGATGGGGCGCGTAGCGTCCCCGACAATTGACGACCTGATCATCGTTGGCCTAGAGTGCCGCCTCTTTTTCAACCGCCCACAAAGTAGCCAACGCAATGCGCCGTACCCAGTCCTTGCCCAACGCCCGCCAGCCTGCCCTCCAGGCCCTGCGCCGTGCGTGGCCGAGCGACACGGTGCTCAAGCGCCGTCGCAGCGTGCTGTTCGCCTTTACCTTCTCGCCACACCCCGCCTGAACTGATCTGCGCTTTTGCGTCGCTCGCCACCCGGCGTGCGCGCCTGTGTCTGCACGTCTTTTCGGTTTGCAAGGAGTGGTACATGAACATGCGTTTGCTGGCGGGCCTGTTGTTCGCCGTTTCGGTCGTGGGTTTCAGCCTGGGGGCCAGCCTGCCGCTGGTGTCGTTGCGCCTGCATGAGGCCGGGGCCGGCACCCTGGAAATCGGCATCATTTCTGCCATCCCCGCTGCGGGCATGATGCTCTCGGCGTTCCTGGTCGACGCCTGCTGCCGCCACCTCACCCGGCGTACCATCTACCTGCTGTGCTTCAGCCTGTGCACGGTCAGCATTGCCTTGCTCGAGTCGGCGTTCGGCTCGCTGTGGCTGCTGGCGCTGCTGCGCCTGGGCCTGGGGCTTGGCATGGGCATCGCCATCATCCTTGGCGAGTCGTGGGTCAACGAGCTGTGCCCGGAGCACAACCGCGGCAAGATCATGGCCCTGTATGCCACCAGCTTCACCGGCTTCCAGGTGCTTGGCCCGGCCATGCTGGCGGTGCTGGGGGCTGACAGCCCGTGGATCACCGGGGTGGTCACTGCCTGCTATGGCCTGGCGCTGCTGTGCATCGTGCTGACCGTTCCCAACGACCATGTCGAGCATGAAGAGGGGGAGAAGAGCTTCGGCCTGGCCGGGTTCTTCCGTGTGGCGCCGGCGTTGTGCATGGCGGTGCTGTTCTTCTCGTTCTTCGATGCCGTGGTGCTGTCGCTGCTGCCGGTGTATGCCACCAGCCATGGTTTTGCCGTGGGCGTGGCAGCGCTGATGGTGACCGTGGTGTTTGCCGGCGACATGCTGTGCCAGTTGCCGCTGGGCTGGTTGGCCGACCGGGTCGAGCGCACCGGGCTGCACCTGGTGTGCGGGTTGGTGGCGATGGCGATTGGCATCGGCCTGCCTTGGCTGCTGAACATGACCTGGCTGCTGTGGCCACTGCTGGTGGTGCTGGGCGCGGTGGCAGGCGGTATCTATACCTTGGCGCTGGTGCTGATCGGGCAGCGCTTCAAGGGCCAGGACCTGGTGACTGCCAACGCCAGCGTGGGCTTGCTGTGGGGTGTGGGTAGCCTGATCGGGCCACTGCTCAGTGGCGCGGCGATGGGTGTTGCGCCGCACGGCCTGCCCATGGCACTGGCGTTGATGGCAGGGCTGTTCGTGTGCTTTGCCCGCCAGTCGTACCGGCGTGCGGGGCGGGTGCGTGCGGTAGCGCAGTGATGGCGGTTCAGGCTGCGCCGATGTTTACCCAATAGCGCGTCCTGTAATCGACCCGCACGGGCAGGCTGCGCGTGAGCAATTGCAGGATCTGCCCGGTGTCGGCCAACTGGAAGGTGCCCGACACCTTCAGGTTCGCTACCTCAGGGGCGCAGCGCAACAGGCCCGGGCGGTAGCGGGCGAGTTCGGCGACAAACTCGGCCAATGGCATCTGCTGCACGCTGAGCACACCGTCGGTCCAAGCCCAGGGGTCGCTGCGCAATGTCACCGCCTGGATACTGCCGTTTGCCCCGACCTGCAGGGTTTCGCCCTGCGCTATCTGCCGCGCAGCGGCAGAGGAGGGGAACAGCGTCACTTCACCACGACGCACGGACAGCAGCAGCCCCTGATTGTTTTCGCGCAGCAGCAGTTGGCTGCCCAGGGTGGTCAGCGGGCCGACGCGGGTGTCGATGCGAAAAGGGCGGGTGTCATTCGGGTTGCTGTCCAGGCTGACTTCGCCCTGTACCAGCTCCAGTTGGCGTTGCTCGGCACTGTAGTGCAAATCGATGGCGCTGGCGGTGTTGAGCTGGATACGGCTGCCGTCACTGCCTTGCCACTGGCGCTGTTCACCTGTGGCGGTGCGGCTGTCGGCCAGCAACTGCGGCAGGCCCAAGGGCTCGCGTGCAGCCCAGCCCAGGCTGCCGCCAACGGCGAGCACGCCCAGCAGTTTGAGGTGGTCGCGGCGGCTGACCTGTTGGCGCTGGCTGCCGGCCAGGGTGCGCCGGCTGAGCGCCTTGGGCAGCCCGGCCATTTCGTCGCTGAGGTGGCTGACACGTTGCCAGGCCAGCGGGTTGTGTGGGTGGCTGCCCAGCCACTGCTGGAATTGTTGCTCGGTACGCGCGCTGGGGCGGTCAAAGCGCAGTTTCACCAGCCAGTCGATGGCCTGGTCGACCTGCGCCTGCGCCGGCGTGATGTCAGGCGTCGGCATAGCGCAACCGGTAGCAGACGCCCAGCGCCTTGGCCAGGTCGCGCTCGATGGTGGCGCGGGACACATCCAGCTGCTGGGCGATCTGCACAATGCTCAAACCGTCCAGTTGGGCCAGCAGAAACGCTTGGCGTGTACGTGGTTTCAACTGGTGAAGGGCACGGTCAAGACGGTCCAGTGCATCGAGAATGACCAGCCGGTGCTCTTCGCTGGGCACCTCGGCTTCGGGCAGGTGGGCAAGGCTTTCCTGGTAGGCCCGCTCCAGCGCACCACGGCGGAACTGGTCAATCATCAAGCCACGGGCGATGCTGCTAAGGTAGGCGCGGGGTTCTTTCAGCGGCGACACCTGGCGGGCCCGCAATACCCGCACAAAGGTATCCTGGGCCAGGTCGGCGGCTTGCTCGCTGCAACCGACGCGGCTGCGCAACCAGCCACGGAGCCAGCCATGGTGGGCCTGATACAGCAGAGCGACCTCGGTCGGCCTGAGCGTGTCGTTGATCTGCATCTTGGCGAAGGCCCGGTCCCGTATGATGTGTGATTGCGAATATTTCTCAATTCTATGCGGGTATAACGGCGTCGGGCAATGGTATGCCAGGAATAAGCCGCGCAAGAACCGGCGTTTGTCCGATGAACGGCTGCGCTAAGCTGGACCTGCAACAACCGTGATGGAGCTGCCATGATTCTTGCCGACCTTTCGCCACAGGCCTACCGCGAGGCTACCGATTACCTGGCCGCGCTCGACCCGGACTGGGCGCGGCACATTGCTGCCATTGGGCCCTGCCTGCACCAGGCCACGCCCGGGCGTGAGCCTTACGAGGCGTTGGTCAGGGCCATTGCCTATCAGCAACTGCACGCCCGTGCCGCCGAGGCGATCCTTGGTCGCTTGCTGGCACTGTTCCCGCAGGCTGAATTTCCGTCGCCGGAGCAGTTGCTGGCAGCCAGCCCGCAAACCCTGCGCGCCTGTGGTTTCTCGGCAAGCAAGATGGCCACGGTGCAGGGCATCGCCCAGGCGCGGCTGGAGGGTAGGGTGCCAACGCGGGAAGAGGCTTTGGCCATGGCCGATGAAGCCTTGATCGAGCGCCTGATAGCCTTGCGCGGGGTAGGGCGGTGGACGGTGGAAATGCTGTTGATCTATTGCCTGGAGCGCTCGGACATTCTGCCGGTGGACGACTTTGGCGTGCGCGAAGGGTATCGGCGGCTGAAGGGGCTGGAAAAGGCGCCGACACCGGCGCAGATGCGCTCGCTGGGTGGTGGATGGCGGCCTTACCGCACGGTGGCGGCCTGGTACCTGTGGCGGGCCTGAGGTTTTTGCACTGCCTGTGCCGGCCCTTTCGCGGGCAAGCCCGCTCCCACAGGTACTCCACAGGGCTCGGGCATTGTGCAATCTCTGTGGGAGCGGGCTTGCCCGCGAAGAGGCCAGCACAGGCGAACACTTATCTGGATGCTGCCCCATGACTCTGTACACCACTCCCGACCAACGCTGGCAAGCCGTAGAGTCCCGCGACACCACCGCCACCGGCCACTTCGTCTTCGCCGTCCGCACCACCGGCGTCTACTGCCACCCCGGCTGCAAGTCGCGGATGGCCAAGCGCTGCAACGTCGAATTCTTCGACACCCCCGTTGCCGCCGAAGCGGCCGGTTACCGTGCCTGCAAACGCTGTATCGCCAAGGCCAGCACCACCCGCCACAGCCAACTGGTCACCCGTGCCTGCCGCCTTATCGAAACCAGCGACCCTGCGCCCAGCCTCGACCAGCTCAGCGCGCAGTTGGCCGTGAGCCCCTTCCACCTGCACCGCCTGTTCAAGGCTGAAACCGGTGTTACCCCCAAGGCCTACGCCACCGCCTTTCGCGCCCGGCGCTTGCGTGCGCACCTGGATGACGGCCAGCGCTCAGTCACCGACGCCATCTACGACGCTGGCTACAACTCCAACAGCCGCTTCTACGAAAGCGCCGACCAGCGCCTGGGCATGCGGCCCCGGCAGTACCGCTCCGGTGGCACAGGGGCAACCATCCACTTTGCTGTTGGCCAATGTTCGCTGGGCGCGATTCTGGTGGCCCAGAGCGAGAAGGGTATTTGCGCAATCCTGCTGGGCGACGACCCTGAAGCCCTGCTGCAAGACCTGCAAGACCAGTTTCCCAAAGCCCGCCTGATTGGCGGCGACAGCGACTACGAGCAACGGGTTGCCGAAGTGGTGGGTTTTGTCGAGGCTCCGGCGCTGGGCCTGGCCTTGCCACTGGATGTGCAGGGCACAGCGTTCCAGGAGCGCGTGTGGCAGGCCCTGCGCGAGGTACCGGCAGGCACCCGGGTCAGTTACACCGACATCGCCGAGCGCATCGGCGCGCCCAAGGCCGTGCGTGCGGTGGCCATGGCCTGCGCGGCCAACCACATCGCCGTGGCCATACCTTGTCATCGGGTAGTGCGCCGCGACGGCGACATCAGCGGCTATCGCTGGGGTGTCGAGCGCAAGCAGCAGTTGCTGAAGCGAGAAACGGCACTCTCCTGATTGCCTGAAGCCGCGTAGAATCCCCCGCCAAATCGAGTTGTAAAGAGGAAACTTCGATGAGGCGTGTCAGCCTTGCCCGCTATTGCGCAGGCCTTATGGTCCTGATGTTGGCGCTTGCCAGCCCGGCCTGGTCGGCCCCGACCACGGCATTGTCCAACCTGGCAGCTGCCGAAGCGCCAGCGCTGGATGAAAACGCCAGCATTGAACAACTGAGTGACCGGCTGGACCTGATTCGCCAGGGCGTCACCAGCGAGGCCAACGACGACCTGCTGTCGCAACTGCGCCTGGCCGCCATGCAGGTGCAACGCCAGGCGGATGCACTGAGTGCACAGCGTACCGCTGACATAGGCAAGCTCGACGACAAGCTGAAGGTCATCGGCCCGCTCCAGCCGGACGAGGCCGCCACCCTGACCCAGCAGCGCAAAGCGCTGGAGGCCGAGAAAAAGGCCCTGGTAGCCCAGCAGGACCAGGCCACCAAGCTGACCCAGTCGGCCCGGGACCTGTCCACGCAAATCGTCAACCTGCGCCGCAGCCAGTTCAACTCGCAGATCACCAGCCGCGCGGCTTCGCCACTGAGCCCGGCGTTCTGGCAAAGCATCATTCGCCCCACCCAGGACGACGTGGCGCGCCTGCGTGACCTGCGCGGCGAGGCTGCCGATGCCATCGGCAGTGCCTTCAGCGCCGAGAACCGCTGGCTGTTCCTCGCCAGCCTGGTGGCGGCGATTCTGGTCTGGACCTTGGTGCGGCGCGTGCTGGAGCGGTTGCTGGCCAGCGCCATGGTCGGCTGGTTGCCCGAAGGCCGGCTGCGCCGCAGCGCCTTGGCCGTGGGCGTCAGCCTGGCAACCCTGGGCACCATTGCTGGCTCTGTGTCGCTGCTGCGCTGGGGGCTGGAGAGCAGCGCCGAGTTGGGCGCCGATATCGCCAGCCTCACCAACCACATTCTCACCCTGGTGGTGTTCAGCGCCTTCATCACCGGCCTTGGCCGCGCCATGCTGATGCTGCAGCGCCCGTCCTGGCGGCTGCCGGCGATCCATGACGAAGTCGCCAGTGCGCTGGGCTGGTTCCCCAAGGTGCTGGCTTTGGCGCTGATGGTCATGATGACCATGGAGCGCATGAACAGCGTGATCGGCGCCAGCCTGGCGCTGACCGTGGCCGTCAATGGCCTGACCGCGCTGGTGGTGGCGTGCATTTTTGCCGGCGCGCTGCTGCGCTACCGTCACACCCTGCGCAAGCATGACCTGGAGCGCCCCACGGGCCTGGCCGGGCTGATCCCGTTCGTGATGGTCATCTGGTTGGCGTTGATTCTGCTGGCGCTGCTCACCGGTTACCTGACACTCGCCTATTTCCTTACAGCCAAGCTGCTGTGGGTGAGCCTGGTGGTCACCTGTGCCTACTTGTTGACGACCTTCTTCGGCGACCTGTGCGAAACCCTGCTGTCGCCACGTCAGCCCGGCGGGCTGGCGCTGGCCGCCACCCTGGGACTGGCGCCTCGTCACCAGGCCCAGGCCAGCACTATCCTGGCCGGCATCGGTCGCACCATCGTGCTGTTCCTGGCGCTGTTGCTGGTGTTGATGCCGTCGGGTACCAGCCCAAGCGAGTTGCTGCTGAGCCTGGGTGACTGGGACGGCACTGGTGGCAAGTTGCTGGGCAACCTGAACATCGTGCCGCAGGACATCCTGCTGGCGCTGGGGATCTTCTTCGGCGGCTTGTTCGCCATTCGCGTGGTCAAGCGCTGGCTGAGCGATCGCCTGCTGCCGGAAACCGACATGGACGCCGGCATGCGCGCCTCGCTGGTGACCCTGGTGGGTTACCTGGGCTTCCTGTTCCTGGCCATGCTGGTGATGTCGACCTTGCGCATCAACCTCACCAGCCTGACCTGGGTGGTCAGTGCGCTTTCGGTAGGTATCGGTTTTGGCTTGCAGCAGATCGTGCAGAACTTCATCTCCGGCCTGATCCTGCTGACCGAACGCCCGGTGAAGGTGGGCGACTGGGTCAGCCTGGCGGGCGTGGAGGGTGATATCCGCCGCATCAACGTGCGCGCCACCGAGATCCAGATGTCTGACCGTTCGACGGTGATCGTGCCCAACTCGCAGTTCATTTCGCAGAACGTGCGCAACGTGACCATGGGCAATGCGCTGGGCGTGGTCGGCATTACCCTGACACTGCCGCTGGAGACCGATGCCAACCGTGTGCGCGAGCTGTTGCTGGCGGCGTACCACGAGCATGAGGCGATTCTGGATGCGCCGGCGACTTCGGTGTCATTCAAGGACCTGACCAGCAGCGGGATGGTGATTGGGGTCAGTGGCTATGTAGCGGGGCCGCGGCAGGTTTCGGGTACCCGTAGCGACTTGCTGTTCACCATTCTTGGGCGGTTGCGCGATGAAGGCATCCCGCTGTCGTCGCCGCAAAGTATGGTGCTGGTCCAGGAGGGCTCTCGCCCCACTGACGAGTCGGTGTGAAGAGCGGGGGCGCAAGGCGCCCCCGAATTCAATGCTGCTTGGCCTGCCTGATCCGCAGCAAGATCACCAGCAGCACCAACAGTACAGGCGGCGCCATGGCCAACAGGCCATCCCGCGCCGTCAGCCCCAGGCCCAGCACATTCAGCCCGCCATACAGCAGCTTGAACAAGTT
This sequence comes from Pseudomonas sp. NPDC090592, assembly GCF_044769185.1. Lineage (NCBI taxonomy): Bacteria > Pseudomonadati > Pseudomonadota > Gammaproteobacteria > Pseudomonadales > Pseudomonadaceae > Pseudomonas > Pseudomonas sp. NPDC090592. Next base: position 146,051 of record NZ_JBIVXJ010000010.1, on the reverse strand, counting down.
CAGCAGGTAATAGGTGATGGCGAAGATCGACAGCCCTTCCACCGCCCGCTGGATCTTCACCTGGGCGTCGGCCCGGGTATTGAGGCTGCGCAGGATCTCGGCGTTCTGTTCTTCCATCTCTACCTGTACCCGTGCCTGCAACAGGTCGCCCAGGTTCGCCACGTTCTTCGCCAATTGCTCAAGCCGCTGCTCGGTAGCTGCGCAATAGCGCACTGTCGGTTTGAACCGGCGCTCGATGAACACCCCCAGGCGCTGGCAGTCGCCCACGTGGCTTTCCCGCAGCTCGCCCAGGCGTTCGAACACCAACTGTGCATAGGCCTGGGTGGCGCCGAAGCGGTGGCGGGTTTTCACCGTGTGGCTGACCACCTGGCGTGACAGGTGGGCGATGGCCTCCAGCAGCCCTTTGGAATCATGCCCATCGCCCCCGGCACTGCGCTCGGAAAGGCTGACCAAGGTCTTGTCGAAGGCATCGAGTTCCTGGCTCAGGGCCTTGGCCGTGGTCAGGGTCAACGAGGCCATCATGCGGTACGTCTCGATCTCCAGCAGGCGACGGATCATGCGGCCCTGGCGGTAGGCATTGAGGCGGCGGTTGATGAACAGGAAGCGGCTGGTGCCATCCTCGGTCAGGCGAAAATCACTCCACACCACCGCATCGCCACCGCCAACGCACGAGCCGCACGGGTCCTTGAAGCCATAATGGGCCAGGTTCAGGTCCTGTTCGTCACGTACCAGCACCTGCACGGCATTGATTACCTGCGCCGCCTGCGGGGCAATCGCTTCGGCCAGCACAGGCGGCAGGGTTTGCCATTCAATGTCGGTGGCAGCGCAGGGCACCACCAGCGTCAGGGTAAAGAACTCGGTGTGCCGTTCCCATTTGAACGGGTGGCCGTCCAGGCGGGTGATGCCCTGGGCCGCTGCACTGTCCAGAGCCTCCGGGCAGCAGCGTTGCAGCAGCGCAGCGCACGCGGCATCACCGCCGAGCAGGGCCAGGTGGAAGACATGCGCCGGGCCGTCGAAGTACAGCGACGGGCGGGCGTGCAGTTCGTTGTGCAAGGCGGTGCGTTGAGGGTGCATGGGTGGTCCGGCCTGGTGTTGTGATTGTGGGGGTACCAGGAAGTGGGACTTTGCGGGGGGAGGGGAAAGTCACGCGGGGCGCAGTTTTGTTCTGCTTGTGCCGGCCTCTTCGCGGGTGAATCGGACCGCCGCACCGCCGCTCCCACAGGTACAGCGCTGCCTGTCGGGCCTGTGCTATCCCTGTGGGAGCGGGCGTGCCCGCGAAGAGGCCAGAGAAGCCAGCATCAATCTTCGAGCTTTTCTTTGTCAGGACTCTCAGCGAAAAGCCGATCTGCGATCAGCTTGCCTCTATCCATGCCCTCAGGTGTCAACCAGACAGACTTCGCCTTGCCCTGCGGTTTGGTGATGAACCCTTGCTCATGCAGCTTGTTCATCACCTCAAAATCGAAGCCTTTCCAGGCATTACCGCCGTTGAAGCTGAAGGTCGCCAGCAGGGCAAGCACCGCGTCTTCGATCAACTGGTCGTCATAATTCATGATTTCGTCCTCGTTAGCGGCTGTAGCTGGTTGACACTGATGTCGGCACAGCAACTGCCTTGAGAGGAGAGTCTCACTATTTAGCGGTTCGGGCGAGACGATTTATCAATGTGTCGCTACCTCCAGCCGAAGCAGTGGGTTTCAGGTTGGGACAGGTCTCACATCCGAGGGGCCAAGGCGAGGGCTTCGCCCTCGATCGCCGGCAAGCCAGCTCCCACAGGGACTGCGCAAGACTTTGGATTTTGAGCAAAACCATTGCTCCCACAGGTACTGCACATAGCTTGAGGCCGATGCGGTCGAGGTGGGAGCTGGCTTGCCTGCGAATGGGCCGCAACGCGGCCCCTTGCGATATCAGCCGAGGCACCGGGTCACATGCTTGACCGACTGGTAGGCCGACAACCCCCAAGGCCCCAGCTCACGGCCGATCCCGCTCCCCTTGGTGCCGCCCCAGGAGGTTTCGACAAACACCGCCTGTATCGAGTTGATCCACACATGGCCAACCTCCAGCGCATCGGCCACGCGCTCGGCACGTTCAAGGTCAGCGGAGCAGACGGTAGCTACCAGCCCGAAGCGGCTGTCGTTGGCCTCGGCAATCGCCTGTTCCTCACTGGCAAACCGCCGTGCGCACAGCACCGGGCCAAAGATTTCCTCGGTCCATAGGCGGCTGTGTTTCGGCACATCGGTATACAGCGTCGGGCTGACGAACCAGCCGTCACGGTCAAGCGCCTTGCCACCGGCCAGGCACTGCAAACCTTCCTCGCGCGCAGTGGCAAAGTAACTGGCCACCTTCAGCCATTGCGCCTGGCTGGTCAGCGGGCCCATGTCGACTTCTTCGGTCAGCGGATTACCGACCCGCAGGTTTTCCAGGGCTGCCTGCAAGCGCGGCAGCAGCGCATCGGCAATACCGTCCTGCACCAGCAGACGCGAAGTGGCCGAGCACATCTGCCCGGCGTTCCAGGTGATGCCGGCGACGATCCATTCCACCGCCTGGTCCACATCGCAATCATCGAATACCACGATCGCCGACTTGCCACCCAGCTCCAGCGTCACCGGCCGGCACTGCGCCGACGCGCTGCGCATCACCTGGCTGCCAACACTGTTGCTGCCGGTGAACGACAGCTTGTCCAGGCCATTGTGGCTGCTCAGCGCGGCACCGGTCTCGGCTTTGCCGTTGACGATGTTCAGCACGCCAGCCGGCAGGCCCAGGGCATCGGCGATCTGGCCGTAGGCCTGCTCGATCAGTGGGGTGACTTCCGAAGGCTTGAGCACCACGGTGCAGCCGGCGGCCAGGGCTGGCGCGAGCTTCCAGGCGCTGGTCACCAGTGGGAAGTTCCACGGCACGATCAGGCCGACCACACCCACTGGTTCCAGGCGGGTGCGGGCGGTGAAGCCTGGCACGGCCAGCGGCACATCGCGGTTCTTCGATGGCAGCTGTTCTGCCAGCTCGGCGTAGTAGCTGAAGGTGGCGATGGCATCGTCGAGGTCGATCTCGGCCTCATGACGTGGCTTGCCGTTGTTGCGCATTTGCAGGGTGATCAACGCTTCACGGCGCTGCCCGAGCTGTTCGGCAAAGCCGCGCAGGTAAGCGGCGCGTTCGCTGGCGCTGGTGCTTTTCCAGGCGGGCAGGGCGCCCCGGGCGGCGGCCACGGCCTGGTCGACCTGGGCAACGCTGGCCGCCATGAACTCGGCGAACGGTTGCCCGAGCGCTGGGTCGTTGACGCTGATGCAGTCGCTGCCTTGGCCTTCGACCCAGCGGCCGGCGATGTAGTGGGAAGTGGTCATGGTCGGTTTCCAGTCAGGCCATTTCGGCAGTGGTTACCGGCGTGTGCGCAGTGCTTTTGCAGCGCACCCAACGCGGCCCTTGAGGGCCATACACGCCAGCAGGTTCAGGGAACAGGTTGAGCAGCAACAGGTACAGCACGCCAGCCAGGCCGAGGGTGACCGGCAGGCTCAGGTCGATGCCACCGGCCAGGTCGCCCAGCGGGCCGACGAACTGCCCTGGCAGGTTGACGAAGCACAGGCCAACCGCCGCGCTGGGGATCCACGCCCCCATGCCGCGCCAGTTCCAGCCATGCAGGAACCAGTAGTGGCCACCACGCTGGCCGCGGGTGAATACCTGCAGGTCATCGGCGTGGTAGAAGCCGCGGCGGGTGATCAGGCCGAGGATCATGATCACCATCCAGGGGCTGGTGCAGGTGATGATGAGCACTGCAAAGGTCGACACGCTCTGTACCAGATTGAAGGTGAAGCGGCCAACGAAGATGAAGCCGATCGCCAGCACACCGATCAGCAACGTGGCGCCGGCGCGGCTGAGCAGGCGCGGGAACACGCTGGACATGTCCAGGCCGGTGCCATACAGCGCTGTGGTGCCGGTGGACATGCCGCCGATCACTGCAATCAGGCACACCGGCAGGAAGAACCAGCTTGGTGCCACTGCCAGCAAGCCGCCCACATAGTTGTTGGCGGCAATGTAGTCCGGTGCCTGGGTTGCTACCAGGGTGGCGGTGCACAGGCCGAACAGGAACGGAATCAGCGTTGCACCCTGGGCAGCAATCACCGCCGGCATGATGCGCGTTTTGGGTGTTTCCCGCGGGATGTAGCGCGACCAGTCGCCCAAGAAGGCGCCAAACGACACCGGGTTGCTCATGGCCAGGATCGCCGCCCCGACGAACGCCGCCCAGAAGCCCGCCTGGCCCAGGTTGACGCTACCGGCATAGCTGGCGTCGAATGGCCCGGCAAAGGCGACGATGCCCAGCAGGAACAGCAGGCTCGAAGCCCACACGGCGATCTTGTTGACCCACAGCATGAAGCGAAAGCCAAAGATGCACACCACCAGCACCAGCACGGCGAACAGGCCGTAGGCCAGGCCCAGGGTGAGGTCGGTTTCCGGCAGGCCAGCCAGGCGCTTGGCGCCACCGACCAGAGCATCGCCCGAGCTCCACACCGACAGCGAGAAGAACGCCACCGCCGTGAGCAGCGACAGGAACGAGCCGACGATACGCCCGTGCACGCCAAAGTGTGCGCCCGACGACACCGCGTTGTTGGTGCCGTTCAGCGCCCCGAACAGGCCCATTGGCGCAAGAATCAGCGCGCCCACGCCGACGCCGAGCAGAATCGCCCATACGCCTGCCTGGAACGACAGCCCGAACAGCACCGGGAAACTGCCCAGCACGGCCGTGGCGAAGGTATTGGCACCGCCGAAAATCAGGCGGAACAGGTCCAGTGGGGAGGCGTCGCGTTGATCGGCGGGGATCTGTTCGACGCCGTTGGTCTCGATACCGGTCGAGTGGCTCATGGTGATGCTCCAGCGCGGTTGTTGTAGCCGGCGCAGTGCGCGGGCCTTCTTGTGGGTGCGATGGCAGGGCGGCAGGGCCGCGTAAAAAGGTGATCAGGCCGGCGAGACGACCGACAGGTGCTCATGGCAGGCCAGCCACTGGTCGCCATGGCGGCGGAAGACGATGGTCTCGCGCTCGCTCAATTGCAGTTCCTCACCGGCGATACGAATGTGTGTGGCCACATCGTGCATGAAGATCGCCACGTCACCTTGCAGGCTTACGTGGGCATTGCCCGATTCGCAGGCAAGCACGGCAAAACCTTCGGCCTGCCACTGGGCCCAGAGGTCTTCGTAGGCGCGGCGCGACAGCAGCGGTTGCGGCAAGGTGTGGAAAAGGAACGTGGCGTCTTCGCTGAAGCAGGCGAAATAGCGGGCGGTATCGTTGCTGGCAAACGCGGCAACGAGGTCGGCGGCGGCTTGGCGCACCTGGAGTGTCTGGTCCACGGGAGTGGCCTCACGGTTTTTGTGATTATGGTGAAGCGATTCTGGTGGCGGTTGGCAAACGGACAAATCGCTGGCAGCAAATAATCAGTTCAGGAATTTGTGAAGTGATGGCAGCGACCAGGTACCCGACCAAGTGGCGCTGATGCAGCACATGCCATTTGTCTGCTTTAACGCCCCCCTGATATTGAAATGCCCCTTCATGTAAATAATACTGCTTCCCATTAACACCCTCGCGTAACCCTGCCCCGAGGTATTTCCGTGTCGTCGCAGCCTCACAACGCTCAAGTCGGCGAGCTTTACCGTGGCCATCACTCGTGGCTGCGTGGTTGGTTGTTCAAGCGCCTGGAATGTCAGCACCAGGCCGCCGACCTGGCCCAGGACACGTTCCTGCGCCTGCTGGGGCGTGACACCCTCAACGGGCTGCGCGAACCCCGTGCGTTTCTGGCCACCGTCGCCAAGGGGCTGGTGGTTGACCATTACCGTCGGCTGAGCCTGGAGCGCGCCTGGCTCGACAGCCTGGCGTGTTTGCCTGAGCCCGAGGCCCCGTCAGCCGAAGCGCGGGTACTGGTGCTTGAAACCCTGATGGAAATCGACCGCATGCTCGATGGGCTGAAGCCCAAGGTGCGCAGTGCGTTCCTGCTGTCGCAACTCGACGGCCTGACTTATCCACAGATCGCCGAGCAGCTTGGCATCTCGCTCAGCTCGGTGCAGCAGTACATGACCCAGGCGTTTGGCCACTGCTATCGAGTGCTGTATTCGTGAGTGCAGCCGAACCGACCGAGCTGGTGGTGGCGCAGGCCATCGACTGGCGCGTACGCCTGGCCTCGGGGCTGGCCCAGGTGGAAGAACTGCAAGCCTGCCAGCGCTGGCGCAGCCTGCACCCAAGCCATGAGCAGGCCTGGCAGCGCCTGGCTGTGTTCGATGGGCGCCTGGGCGCGATGCCGCCACCCCAGGCCAGCCAGGCCTTGCGTTACCGTGACCGGCGCACGGTGCTCAAAGGGCTGGTGTTGCTGGTTGGCGGTTCAGCCGTGGTTGGTAGCGCAAGCCTGGGCTTGCGCGGTTCGCCCTGGCTGGCAGCGCAGCAAACTGCCATGGGGGAGCGCAGGCGCCTGCAGTTGCCTGATGGCGGTTGGCTGCAGATGAACAGTGACACCGCACTGGACCTGGCATTCGACAGCCAGCAACGGCGGGTAAAACTGCTGGCCGGCGAGGTGATGATCCAGACCGGCAAACAGGGGGCTGAACGGCCATTCTGGGTCGATACCCCCCAGGGTGTCTTGCAGGCATTGGGGACCGCTTTCTCGGTACGGCTCAATGGCGACAGCGCGTTGCTGGCCGTAGAGGAGGGGGCCGTTGCCGTGAGGCCGGGCACCTGGCAGCAACCGGCAGCCGTTATCCACGCTGCAGAGCAGGTGCGTTTCGACCGGCAAGGGGTGTTTGCAACCCAGCCGCTGGACCGCGATGCACTGGCCTGGCGCGATGGGTACCTGGTGGTTCGGCAATGGCCTTTGGCACAACTGTGTGCCGAGCTTGGGCGTTATCGCAGCGGGGTGTTGCGCTGTGACCCGGCCGTTGCGCACTTGCTGATTTCCGGCGTATTCCCGCTGGACGAACCTGACCGGGCGCTGGCGGCATTGGGCCGCAGCTTGCCGGTGCGGGCGCGCTACCTGACCCGGTGGTGGGTAACCCTCGAGCCGGCCTGACAACGTGCATTGGCCCCTTCGCGGGCATGCCCGCTCCCACAGGCATAGTGTTAACTCGAAGCCAGCACAGTTCCTGTGGGAGCGGGCGTGCCCGCGAAGCAGCCCACGCAAACCTCATTGAAAATATTTCCTGTTTCTTTTGCAGTTTTTTCGCCGTGGCTCGGCCTCCTTGCAATTCCGCTCATGACCACAAGGAAACCCCATGGCGTCGTTCCCGCACACTCCGCTTGCCCGCGCCCTGCGTATCGCCCTGCTAGGCCTGAGCGTCAGCCTGCCTCTGGGCAGCCTGGCGCAAGCCGCGCCAAGCCATCACTTCGAAGTCCCGGCCGGTAGCCTGGAAGGTGCCCTCAATGCCTACGCCCGCCAGGCTGGGGTGCTGTTGAGTTTCGACCCGGCGCTCACCCGTGGCCTGAGCAGCCGCGGGCTGTCAGGTGATTACCCCATCGATGTAGGCTTTGCTTCCCTGCTCGGCAACACCGACCTGGCCGCCGAGGTCAGCAGCGATGGCAGCTGGCGCGTGGTGCGAGCAGCAACCGAAGGGGCCGTAACCCTGCAGGCACAGACCATTTCAGCCACGGGCGAGGAGAACCCGTTAGGGCCGGTGGGCAGTTACGTGGCCAAGCGCAGCGTAACCGCCAGCAAGACCGACACGCCGATCCACGAGACCCCACAGTCGATCTCGGTGGTAACCCGTGAGCGCATGGAGGCCCAGGGTGTGCAATCGGTCAACGAGGCCCTGCGCTATACCCCGGGCGTGTCCTCCTACGGCGCCAACAACCGCTCCGACTGGTACACCGTGGTGCGCGGCTTTTCGCCCACCACTTACCTCGACGGCCTGCAACTGCCGACCACCATCAACCTTGCCAGCTGGATGGTCGACCCCTACATGCTCGAACGTGTCGAAGTGCTGCGCGGCCCGGCGGGTGTGTTGTACGGGCAGGGCGACCCGGGAGGGGTGATCAACCAGGTCTCCAAGCGCCCCAGCACTGTCAGCAGCCATGAAATCCAGGCCCAGTACGGCACCGATGCGCGCCGCCAGTTGGGCTTTGATAGTACCGGTGCACTGGATGAAGAAGGCGTGTGGAGCTACCGCGTAACTGCAGTCGGCCATGAAGCCAATATTCGTGATACGCCGTGGGAGGACAAACGCCAGGCGCTTTCTGCCGCCCTGACCTGGCAGCCTTCCGAAGACACCCGGCTGACGGTAATGGGCAACTACCTGGCGGATGATTCCAACGCTCAGGACAACTTCCTGCCCGCGGTCGGTACCTTGTCCCACTCGCCCTACGGCAAGATCGGCCGCGATACCTTCACCGGCGACAAGCACTTCTCCAAATACGAGAAGACCCAATACAGCCTCGGCTACGAATTCGAAACCCGCCTGAACGACGTCTGGCAGCTGCGCCAGAACCTGCGCTATTCGCACCTGGACCTGAACGACAACATGGTCTTCGGCGTTGGTACCACTGGCTACTACGGCATGGAAGGCGGTGACGAGCGCACGCTGCTGCGCTACGCCGGCATCGAAAACCCCAAGTACAGCCGTTGGGCTGTGGATAACCAGGCCCAGGCCGATTTCAGCACGGGTGGCATCCGCCACACCCTGCTCATTGGCGTGGACTGGCAGCGCCAGCAAACCTCTGACCCACAGGCGTATGTCCTGACGACCCCCGTCGACTTGTACGGCGGTGTGGACTACGGCCCGGTCGACGCCAGCCAGTTCACCCCGGATACCTGGAGCTACAGCCACCAGACCAGCCGCCAGACCGGGCTGTACCTGCAAGACCAGCTGCATTTCGCCGACCACTGGGTACTCACCCTGGGGGGCCGCTATGACTGGGCCACCTCCGCAACCCGCAACTGGACCGATGCCGGCTCCGATCCCGAAATCCACACCCGCGACGAGGCATTCAGTGGCCGGGTTGGCCTGGTGTACCTGGCCGACAATGGCCTGGCGCCTTACCTGAGCTACAGCGAAGGCTTTACGCCTAACCCCGGCACCGATGCCAACAACCAGCCGTTCGAACCCACCGAAGCCAAGCAATATGAGGCGGGCATCAAGTACCAGCCGCCGGGCTCGAACAGTTCGGTAACCGCCGCCGTATTCGAAATTACCCAGGACAATGTGCTGACCACTGCCCCAGGCAACCCCAACGACAAGGTGCAGACCGGCCAGGTGCGCTCGCGTGGCATCGAGCTGGAAGGGGTGGCCAGCCTGAGCAACGAGCTCAACCTGATTGCCACCTACACCTACCAGGACGTAAAGGTGACCAAGGCCAATGACGAGACGGATGGCAAGACGCCAATCAGTATCCCGACACCGCGCAACCTGGCCTCGGTATGGGCTGACTACACCTTGCATGATGGTTTGCTCAAGGGCCTGGGTTTTGGCGCCGGGGTGCGTTACACCGGGCGCAACCCGGGGGCACCGGACAACTCGCTGAATGTGCCGGCCTATACCTTGCTCGATGCGGCCGTGCACTACGAAACAGAGCCATGGCGCTTCGCGGTCAATGCCAGCAACCTGGCTGACAAGGAGTATGTGGCGGGTTGTTATGACGCTACCCGTTGCATCTACGGCAATGGCCGCACAGTGCTAGGCACGGCGACCTATCGCTGGTAAACGCCAATCTTGTGGGAGCGGGCTTGCCCGCGAAGAATGCGACGCGCGGCATGGCACCGGCTTCGCCGGTGTTCGCGGGCAAGCCCGCTCCCACAGGGGTTGTATTGGCTGTGCCGCTGAAGGTTGCTGTCATCTGACTGCAACGAATATTCAGCAACATTTCTGCCATTTCCCCGTGCCTCATTGCGAGTTCGAATGGGCCATCCCGCGCTACACCTGCCACAGGACCACGACCTGTTCGGCCTGCTCTACGCCTTCGCCTTCCGTCCCGGCCAGCCCGGGCGTGAAATCGACTCGGCGCAGTTGCTGAGCATGCTCGGCCAGCCGCTGGAGCCGGGCGAGTTCCTGTGGGTGCACCTGAACCTTGCCCACGCGGCCTGCGAGCGCTGGCTGCGCACCCACCTGCAATTGCCCGACGCGTTCTTCGAAACCCTGCGCGAAGGTTCTCGCTCGACCCGCATCGAGCACGCCGACTCGGCATTGCTGGCAGTGGTGAACGACGTGGTGTTCAACTTCGGCCTGGTATCGTCGGACATCTCCACCTTGTGGGCCTGCGCCAGCAGCCAGTTGCTGGTGAGTGCGCGACTACAGCCATTGCACTCGGTGGACAAGCTGCGCTCGTCGGTCAAGCATGGCGAGCGCTTCCATTCGTCCATCGAGCTGCTGGTGCACCTGCTGCGCGACCAGGGCGATGTGCTGACCCAGATCGTGCGCGAAACCACCACCAGCGTCGACCGTATCGAAGACCAGTTGTTGTCTCAGCGCCTCAGCGACAACCGTGCCGAACTGGGCAGCATGCGCCGGGTGCTGGTGCGCTTGCAGCGCCTGCTGGCACTGGAACCGGGGGCATTGCTGCGCCTGCTCAACCGGCCACCCGAGTGGTTGCAGGAGCAAGACATCCGCCAGTTGCGCGCGGCCACAGAGGAATTCACCCTGGTCATCAGCGACCTCACCGCCCTGGGCGAGCGGATCAAGCTGTTGCAGGAAGAAATTGCCGCCAAGCTCAACGAGCAGACCAACCGCACCCTGTTCACCCTGACCGTGGTCACCGTGCTGGCGCTGCCGATCAACATCATCGCCGGTTTCTTCGGCATGAACGTCGGCGGCGTGCCCTTGGCAGAAAACCCTCATGGTTTCTGGGTACTGGTGGCCTTGGTGGCGACCTTCACTGTGCTGGTCGGGCGCTGGGCGTTTCGCAAACGGCAGGAATACTGACCCGACCGACGGCCCCTGCACACCTGCATCCTTGCCTACGCTGATACTCCCAACCCGCTGAAGCAAGGAGATCCGCCATGGCCTTCCAATACAAGCGTCTGGACAAGAACAACGCCGCCGTACTGCTGGTCGACCACCAGACCGGCCTGCTCTCGCTGGTAAGGGACATCGACCCCGACCGCTTCAAGAACAATGTTCTGGCCCTATCTGACCTGGCCAAGTACTTCAAGCTGCCGACCATCCTCACCACCAGCTTCGAGACCGGCCCCAACGGCCCGCTGGTGCCCGAGCTGAAAGAGCAGTTCCCGGACGCCCCCTACATTGCCCGCCCCGGCAACATCAACGCCTGGGACAACGAAGACTTCGTCAAGGCGGTAAAAGCCACCGGCAAGAAGCAGCTGTTGATTGCCGGTGTAGTCACTGAAGTGTGCGTGGCGTTCCCCGCGCTGTCGGCACTGGAGGAGGGCTTCGAGGTGTTCGTCGTCACCGACGCCTCCGGCACCTTCAACGAACTCACCCGCGACTCTGCATGGCGGCGCATGGAGGCTGCCGGTGCGCAACTGATGACCTGGTTCGGCGTGGCGTGTGAGCTGCACCGTGACTGGCGCAATGACATCGAAGGGCTGGGGACCCTGTTCTCCAACCATATCCCGGACTACCGCAACCTGATGACCAGCTACAACAAGCTGGCCAAATAGCGGTTTCATCGGGGCTGCTGTGCAGCCCCAGCCCGATTGGCGAGCGAACAGGCAAACCGTCATGAATTGACCATACTGACTCTTCATTCGCCTTCAGGAGAGTGTCATGTCGAAGCCGTCCAGGAACAAACCCACCCAGGAACAGCCCGAAAAGCTGGGCGGCAAGGCTTACGAAAAAGCACTCAAGCACCTGCATGTCGAGCTGGTGAAGTTGCAGGAGTGGGTGGTGGCCAAGGGCCTGAAGGTCTGCATTGTTTTCGAAGGCCGCGATGGCGCCGGCAAGGGTGGCACCATCAAGGCCATTACCGAGCGCGTCAGCCCTCGCGTGTTTCGTGTGGTGGCGCTGCCTGCACCGACCGAGCGGGAAAAGACCCAGATGTACCTGCAGCGTTACCTGGGCCACCTGCCAGCGGCGGGCGAAGTGGTGATCTTCGATCGCAGCTGGTACAACCGGGCAGGGGTCGAGAGGGTCATGGGCTTTTGTTCTGGCGAGCAGGTGGACAAATTCCTGGCAGGTGTGCCGGTGTTCGAAAAGGTCATGGTCGAATCGGGCATCATCCTGCTCAAATACTGGCTCGAAGTCAGCGCCGAAGAGCAGACACGGCGCCTGCAGGACCGTATCAACGACGGCCGCAAACTGTGGAAGCTGTCGCCGATGGACCTCAAGTCGTACACCCGCTGGGATGACTACACCCAGGCGCGCGACGACATGTTCCAGGCCTCGGATACCGCCTGGGCGCCCTGGTTCATGGCGCACTCCAACGATAAGCGGCGTGCCCGGCTGAACATCATCACCCATCTGCTCAGCCGCATTCCCTACAAGGATATTACCCGCGACCAGCTGGTGAAGCTGCCCAAGCGCGGCAAGATCGGCAAGTACAAGGCCGTGGCCTACCCGTTCAAGGTCGTCGAACAACGCTTCTGATCCCCTCCCTATTCGAAAACTGTGTAGTACCTGTGGGAGCGGGCGTGCCCGCGAAGAAGCCGGCACAGGGGGCGCTTGCGAACACCGGCTGTAGCGCTTCCCGCGCGCTATCTATAAAATGCGATAAATTCTCATTAACATCTGGTCCTGCCCGTGTCAGCATCCAACACCAGCAAGCTGGGCTTTTTCTTCAGCGACCACCACCGCTGGCTACTGCGGCACGTGCAACGGCAGCTGAGCAACCGCCCGGATGCCGAGGACACGGCAGCCGAAACGTTCTGCCAACTGCTCGCCGCCCAGGTCGACCCGGCGACCATCGAGCAGCCGCGTGCCTACCTCTCTACCATTGCCCGCCGGCTGATCTCCGACCGCCACCGCCGCCGCCGCCTTGAGCAGGCGTACCTTGACCGGTTGATGCTGCTGCCGGAGGCATTGGCACCCTCGCCGGAAGAAACCCACTTGCTGCTGGAGGCCTTGCACGCCATCGACCGTAGCCTGGCCGGGCTACCGCTGGTGGTGAAGAAGGCCTTTCTCATGAGCCAGCTCGATGGCCTGACCTACGCGGAAATAGGCCGACGCCTGGAGGTGTGCGAACGTACGGTTGGCCGCTACATGACCCAGGCCCTGCGCCAGTGTTACCTGAGCGGGGCGCAACCATGAGCCGGCCTGTACTCGGCCCGGCCGCCGAACAGGCCATCGCCTGGATGGTGCGCTTGCGTTCCGGGCGTGACGATGCCCGGCAACAGGCACAGTTCCAGCAGTGGCTGGGGCATGACCCGGCCAATGCCCTGGCCTGGGAGCAGTTGCAGCGTGGCCTGGGTGGCCACTTTGAGGTGGTGCGCCGTGCCCCCGGAGCCTTGCGCGACACCTTGCTGGAGCCGGAAGTGGGCAGGCGTGATGTGCTACGGGCGCTGGCCGGGTTTTCTGTGCTGGCTGGCAGCCTGTGGTTTGCTGCCCGCAGCGACACCGGCCAGGCATTGACAGCCGATTTGCGTACCGGCACTGGCGAGCGTCGTAGCTTTACGCTGGCTGACGGCAGCCGGCTGACCCTGAACGCAGGCAGTGCGGTCGATCTGGCCTTCTCCGACAGCCGTCGGCTGTTACGCCTGCACCGGGGAGGGCTGGTAGTGCAGGTGGCAGCAGACCCGGCACGGCCGTTTATCGTGCGCAGCGACCAAGGTGACATACGTGCCCTGGGCACGCGTTTTCTGGTCGAGCAACTGGCGGGCACAACCCGCGTGGTGGTGCTGGAGCATGCCGTGCGCGTATCTCTGCCCGGTGGTTCCGGGCTGGAGCTGGGGGAGGGCCAGGCGGCGTTGCTGCATGGGCAGCACATCGAGCCATTGGCGGCTGGCCAAGCCTACCGTGCCGACTGGGTGCAGGGCCGTCTCAGCGTGCTGGACGAACCTTTGGCGACGGTTATCGAGGCCCTGCGCCCGTATCGCCCGGGGCTTATCCGTGTCAGCCCGCAGGTGCGCAACCTGCGGGTGCAGGGCGTATTCCCGCTGGATGACAGCGAGCGCACCTTGGCTGCCCTTGAAGAGACGATGCCGATCCGCGTGGAACGCTACGGCGCGTGGATGACCCTGATCGAAGCGCGTTGATGGGGGACATACACGACATTGCGGGAGCGGGCGCGCCCGCGAACACGGGCGAAGCCCGTGCCATCCACCGCGGCGCCTGCTCCCACAGGGCCGGCATCTGTGTTGAGTATGGTTTTCGAATGAAAATTTTTATCATGTGTGTCCGGTTTTTTTCGATTGTTCCACCTCTCTCCTGACAACAGTAAAAATTCAGGAGTATCCACGTGTTCAAACCCTGGCCCCTCGCCCTTGCCATCACCTTGGCCGCCGCCCCCACGGCCTTTGTTCGGGCAGAAGGTTTCGCACAGCAACAGCTGCAGCGTTTCGACCTTCCCGCCGCCAGCCTGGCGCAAACCCTCAACGCCATCGCCCGTCAAGGCGGGCAGGTGATGTCGCTGGACCCTGCCTTGGTGGTCGGCAAACAGGCACCCGCCATCCAGGGTGAGATGAGCGCCCTGCAAGCCGTGCAACAGGCGCTGGCGGGCAGCGGGCTGCAGCTGATCGTCACCGGCAGCGGCACCTTCAGCGTGGTGCCGGCGGTCGACGCCAAGGGCGCGCTGGAGCTGGGGGCCACCAATATCAACAGTGTCGGGCTGGGTGAAACCACCGAGGGTTCTGGCTCCTACACCACCGGTGCCGTGACCATAGGCAAGACGCCTCAGTCGCTACGACGTACCCCCCAGTCGGTGACCGTGGTGACACGTAAGCTGATGGACGACAAGAACCTGGTGTCGCTGGACCAGGTGATGGCCCAGACCACCGGCATCACCCGCGCCAACCGCGGCTATGGCAACCACCACTTCAGCTCCCGGGGGTTCGACATCACCGACGACAGCTACATGGTCGACGGGGTGGCGGGGCAGGCCTATGCCTACACCGGCTGGATGATCCCCGACATGGCGGTGTTCGACCGCGTCGAGGTACTGCGTGGTGCTTCAGGCCTGCTGGTGGGGGCGGGCAACCCGGGCGGGGCGGTCAACCTGGTGCGCAAGCGCCCGACCAGCGAGCCGCGTTTCTCCGTGACCACTCGCGCAGGTTCCTGGGACAACTACCGCCTGGACCTGGATGCCAGCGGCAGGCTGAACCCTGAAGGCTCTTTGCGCGGCCGCGTGGTAGCGTCCTACGAGGACCGTGGTTACTTCACCGATGTCAGCAAGTCCAAGCGGCCTTTGCTGTACGGTATCGTCGAGGGCGACCTGAGCGATGCCACTACCGTCGCCTTGGGTTTGCGCCGGCAAACCTCTCGTATTGACGGCTACAGCGTACTGGGCCTGCCGACCAACCCCGACGGCAGCAACCCGCACCTCAAGCGTTCCACCTTCCTGGGCCAGGACTGGGCCAGGCTGCAAACCCGCACAGATGAAGTGTTCGCGGACCTGAACCACCGTTTCAACGACAACTGGACTGGCAAGCTGGCGTTGTCGCACGCTGAAAGCAGCTACAACCGCAGTGCCATCGAGTGGAGTGCGGAAGATACGCTGGAGTACGGCAGCCCCACTGGGCCTATGATCAACGACACCAGCTTTCACAAGTTCGATGTCACCGCCAACGCCCTGGACGGCCACCTGAATGGTGAATTCGAAGCCTTCGGCCTGAGCCATCAGCTGTCGCTGGGGGCCAACTGGTCCAGGCGCAAGATGAATGACAAGGACGCCACGGTCAGGCTGGATACACCCATCCCGCTCAACGTGTTCGACCCGGACCACAGTATCGTCCCCGAGCCTTCGCGACAGGGGTGGGACTACAAGGACGACACCTTCGATACCCGCTACGGTACCTACCTCAATGCCCGCCTGCACATGACAGAAGACTTGAGCCTGGTACTGGGTGGGCGTCTGAGCTGGTACAAGACCGAGTCCTGGAGTGACGACCTGAAAAGCACCAATGAACAGGCGCACGAGTTCACGCCCTTTGTTGGTGCCATCTATGACCTGGACAGCAACTGGTCGCTGTACGCCAGCTATGCCGACATTTTCATGCCCCAGGCCGGCTATCGCAGTGCCGGTGGCAAGATGCTCGACCCCGCCATCGGCTCCAACTACGAAACGGGCATCAAGGGCGAGTTGTTCGACAAGCGCCTGAACCTGTCCTTTGCGCTGTTCTACATCGAGCAGAAGGACGTTGCCGCCCGCGACTACGAGAACGATGGCAACTGCCCGACCGACGTGGCCGGCCGTTGCTACGTGAACAGCGACGGCATCAGCCGCAGCAAGGGCTTTGAGGCGGAGGCCAGCGGCGAGCTGCTGCCGGGCCTGCAAGTGGCGGCGGGCTACACCTTCAACACCACCCAGTCGGAGACTGGCGGGCCGATCTCGGCGCAAACGCCCAAGCACCTGTTGCGGGTCAACACCAACTACACCCTGCCGGGGCAGTGGAACCGCTTCAGTGTCGGTGGTGGTGTGTCGGCACAGTCCCACTATTACGACGCCTACAACGGCGTGAGCAACAGTGGCCGGGCGGTGTTCGATGCCCGGGCGGCGTACAAGCTCGACCAGCACTGGACGGTGGGCGTGGATGTGGAGAACCTGCTGGACCGCAAGTACTTCGACTCCACCGGCTACTGGACCCGTGGCACCACCTACGGCACGCCGCGTAGCTACATGCTGAGCTTGCGTGGGGATTTCTGATTGATTCACCTGTTGCCTGTACCGGCCTCATCGCCGGCAAGCCAGCTCCCACAGGTGCTGCGCTGGCCTCAAGGCTTGTGCAGTACCTGTGGGAGCTGGCTTGCCGGCGATGAGGCCGGCACAGGCAGCAAAAAACAAAACCCCTTGAAGCGCAAGCCTCAAGGGGTTTGTGGTTACTGCAGGCTACCGCTTAGACGTTGAAGCGGAAGTGCATCACGTCGCCATCTTTGACGATGTAATCCTTGCCTTCCAGGCGCCATTTACCGGCTTCCTTGGCACCGCTTTCACCCTTGAACTGGATGAAGTCGTCATAGGCCACCACTTCAGCGCGGATGAAGCCTTTTTCGAAGTCGGTGTGAATCACGCCCGCGGCTTGTGGTGCGGTGGCACCCACGCGTACGGTCCAGGCACGTACTTCCTGCACGCCGGCAGTGAAGTAGGTTTGCAGGTTCAGCAGTTCGTAACCGGCGCGGATCACGCGGTTCAGGCCAGGCTCTTCCAGGCCCAGGGCCTCGAGGAACATGTCCTTCTCTTCGCCATCGTCCAGCTCGGCGATTTCAGCTTCGATCTTGTTGCACACCGGCACCACCACCGCGCCTTCTTCTTCGGCGATGGCCTTGACCACGTCCAGGTGCGGGTTGTTGTCGAAACCGTCTTCGGCCACGTTGGCGATGTACATCACCGGCTTGCTGGTCAGCAGGTGGAAGCCACGGATGACGGCTTTTTCGTCGTCAGCCATGTTCTTCATCAGGCTGCGCGCAGGCTTGCCTTCGGTGAAGTGCGGGATCAGCTTTTCCAGGATGGCCTTTTGCGCCAGGGCGTCCTTGTCGCCGCCCTTGGCGTTGCGGGCAACCTTCTGCAGTTGCTTCTCGCAGCTGTCGAGGTCGGCGAAGATCAGTTCGAGGTCGATGATCTCGATGTCACGCTTGGGGTCGACGCTGTTGGAAACGTGGATCACGTTCTCGTCTTCGAAGCAGCGCACCACGTGGGCAATGGCGTCGGTCTCGCGGATGTTGGCGAGGAACTTGTTGCCCAGGCCTTCGCCTTTCGACGCACCGGCCACCAGGCCGGCGATGTCGACGAATTCCATGGTGGTCGGCAGGATGCGGTTAGGCTTGACGATTTCAGCCAGCGCAGCCAAACGAGCATCGGGCATCGGCACGATGCCGCTGTTCGGCTCGATGGTGCAGAAAGGGAAGTTCTCCGCCGCGATGCCAGACTTGGTCAGGGCGTTGAACAGGGTGGACTTGCCGACGTTGGGCAGGCCGACGATGCCGCAATTGAAACCCATGGGTATTCCCCTCTCTAGGAAATCAGGCCTTCTGGCTGTGCAGCTCGCGCATCGCCTTGGCGAAATCGCCGGCAAGCACGTCCGGCAGCACGCCGAGGGCAAAATCGATGCTGGCGTCGAGCTTCTCCTGCTCGGCGCGCGGCGCGCGGCCCAGGACGAAGTTGGAGACCAGTTTGGCGTCGCCCGGGTGGCCAATGCCAAGCCGCAGGCGGTGGAAGTCGTTCTGGTTGCCGAGCTGCGCGATGATGTCGCGCAGGCCGTTGTGCCCACCATGGCCGCCGCCGCGCTTGAGCTTGGCAACGCCCGGAGGCAGGTCGAGTTCGTCGTGCGCCACCAGGATTGCTTCCGGCTTGATGCGGAAGAAATTGGCCAGAGCCGCCACGGACTGGCCGCTACGGTTCATGTAGGTGGTGGGGATCAACAAACGAACGTCGTTGCCCTGATGGCTGAACTTAGCCGTCAGGCCGAAATATTTTTTGTCAGCGGCGAGCGAAACACGCTGGGCGCTGGCAATGCGTTCAACGAAAAGAGCCCCTGCGTTATGCCGGGTCTGTTCGTATTCGGGGCCGGGGTTACCCAGGCCGACGATCAACTGGATGGCGGTCACGTCAGGGGCTCTTCCTTGGAGTTGGTGGGTTACAGGGCGCGCGGCACTGTAACCCGATCAACGCCGGCGTGCGAGTGGATTACTCGGCAGCGCCTTCTGCTTCTGGAGCAACGCGTGGAGCGTGAACGTTGGCAACAGCTTTGTCATCACCGTGGGCCAGAGCTACGAACTCTACGCCTTTCGGAGCTTTCAGGTCCGACAGGTGGATGATGGTGCCGATTTCAGCGTTGGCCAGGTCGACTTCGATGAACTCAGGCAGGTCTTTGGCTTCGCAGGAAACTTCGATCTGCGATTCAACGTGCGAGATCTCGCCGCCTTTCTTGACCGGGGCTTCTTCGTTGATGAAGTGCACTGGAACAACGGCGGTCAGCTTCTGGCCAGCAACGACGCGAACGAAGTCGGCGTGCATGATGAAGCCTTTGGCCGGGTGGCGCTGCATGGCCTTGACGATGACGTTTTGCTTGGCGCCGTCGACGTTCAGTTCGATAACGTGGCTGAAGGCAGCTTCGTTTTCGAACAGTTTGGCGATTTCCTTGGCCACGATGGTCAGGGATTGGGCTTCTTTATCGCCACCGTAAACAACGGCAGGGATGCTGGCGGCGTGACGCAGGCGGCGGCTCGCACCTTTCCCCAGGTCAGTACGCGCTTGGGCGTTCAGGATGAAATCAGTCATTTTACTTCTCCAAAATAGCCTCCCGAATGGCGTTTGCGACCAGCGCCAGACGGGGATGGCAAAAAAGCCCCGCCCCAACACAGGTTGGGGCGGGGCGCTTCACATCAACACGTGTTCCGCTTAGCGGAACATCGCGCTGATCGATTCTTCGTTGCTGATGCGGCGTACCGCTTCAGCGACAACCGGTGCGATATCCAGCTGGCGGATACGGTCACAGGCTTGAGCAGCGGCGGACAGCGGAACGGTGTTGGTCACCACCAGCTCGTCCAGTACCGACTTCTCGATGTTCTCGATCGCGCGGCCCGACAGGACAGGGTGCGTGCAGTAGGCGTAAACCTTGGCAGCGCCGTGTTCTTTCAGGGCCTTGGCCGCGTGGCACAGGGTGCCGGCGGTGTCGACCATGTCGTCTACCAGGATGCAGGTGCGCCCTTCGACGTCGCCGATGATGTGCATAACCTCGGAGTGGTTAGCCTTTTCGCGGCGCTTATCGATGATACCCAGGTCGACGCCCAGGGACTTGGCGACTGCACGTGCACGCACGACGCCACCGATGTCCGGGGAGACAATCATCAGGTTCTCGAAACGCTGGTCTTCGATGTCGTCGACCAGTACGGGCGAGCCGTAGATGTTGTCGACGGGGATATCGAAGAAGCCTTGGATCTGGTCAGCGTGCAGGTCGACGGTGAGAACACGATCGATACCTACGACAGTGAGCATGTCAGCGACAACTTTGGCGCTGATGGCTACACGTGCCGAACGCGGACGGCGGTCCTGGCGGGCATATCCGAAGTAAGGAATCACGGCGGTGATTCGGGATGCTGAGGAGCGGCGGAAGGCGTCGGCCATCACTACCAGTTCCATCAGGTTATCGTTGGTCGGGGCACAAGTCGGCTGAATAATGAAGACGTCTTTAC
This sequence comes from Pseudomonas sp. NPDC090592, assembly GCF_044769185.1. Lineage (NCBI taxonomy): Bacteria > Pseudomonadati > Pseudomonadota > Gammaproteobacteria > Pseudomonadales > Pseudomonadaceae > Pseudomonas > Pseudomonas sp. NPDC090592. Next base: position 125,864 of record NZ_JBIVXJ010000010.1, on the reverse strand, counting down.
CGCGGACATTTTCATTGATCTCAGTGCTGATCTCGCCGTCGGAGAACTTACCGACAGAGACGTCACCGAGAGGGATATGCAGCTGACGTACGACACGCCGAGCCAGATCGGGGTTAGCGTTCCCCGTAAAGACCATCATCTTGGACACGCGCAGTACCTGAAGGCTGAGGGTATACCTGGATGAGTATAAGGAAAATGGCAGGGGCGGCTGGATTCGAACCAACGCATGGCAGGATCAAAACCTGCTGCCTTACCGCTTGGCGACGCCCCTGTATCTGTTGCTGCGAACGCTTATGCGCTCGACTTCTTGACCAGACTTTGCAGCTTACGATGCAACATCGAAATATTGCTTCCTTTCGCCACAAACCCTGTTTGGGTCGCTGAAAGAAGGGCCAGAACTTTATCAGCTTCGGCTTTGCTTGGGAAGGCCCCAAACACACAACTTCCAGTGCCGGTTAGTCGAGCCTCAGTGAATTTCCCCAGTGAATTCAACGCATTGCGAACTTCCGGGTAATTCTGCTCTACCACCGGTTGGCAGTCATTTCGACTGTTTCCCTTGGGAACGGGGCGCATCTTAAGGGGGAGTGAATCACGTGTCAACTGTGGATGTGAAAAAATTTCTACTGTGCTGACAGACACTTGCGGCACCAGCACGACATACCAGGGCTCTTCCGGGTCGACCGGGGTCAGCTGCTCGCCCACACCCTGGGCAAACGCCGCATGGCCGCGCACGAATACCGGTACGTCGGCACCCAGGCCAAGGCCCAGTGTGGCCAGGCGGTCTTCGTCCCAGTCCAGCTGCCACAGGTGGGCGAGGGCCAGCAGGGTGGTGGCGGCATCCGAGCTGCCGCCGCCGATACCGCCGCCCATGGGCAGCACCTTGGTCAGCCAGATGTCGGCGCCCAGCGGGCTGCCGGACTGTTCCTGCAGCTTGCGCGCGGCACGCACGATCAGGTTGCTGTCGTGCGGTACGGCGTCTATCTCGGTGTGCAGGCGGATAACACCATCGTCACGTACGGCGAAACTCAGTTCGTCGCCATGGTCGAGAAACTGGAACACGGTTTCCAGCTCGTGGTAACCGTCTGCGCGGCGGCCGATGATGTGCAGCCACAGGTTGAGCTTGGCCGGGGCGGGCAGGGTAAGCGTATGCATGAAATCAGTGCCCCAGCTGGCGTGGTTGCCAGTCCTTGACCACCAGGGTCACGTCCAGGTCCTTGCCGTGCAGTTTCAGGCGTTCGGGTAACCAGTAGCCGTTCTGTTCGGTGTAGCTCAGGTACTGTACCTGCCAGCCATCCTGATCAAGGCTGGCCAGGCGGCTGTCGCCGTCCAGGGTCAGCTTGCTCTTGCTGTCGGGGGCGGGCAGGCCGCGAACCCACCACACCAGGTGCGACACGGGCAGCTGCCAGCCGAGTTGTTCTTCCAGCAGCGCTTCCGGGCTGCTGGCCTCGAAACGGCCCTGGTTGGCCACTTCCAGCACCACGCCGCCGGGGCGCCCGGTCAGGCGAGCGGCGCCACGGCCCAGAGGGCCGGCCAGGCGAATGTCGTAGTAGTCCTGGCGCTGCAGCCAGAACAGCGTGCCGCTGCCGGAGTCGCGGGGCGCGCGGATACCGACTTTGCCGTTGATCTGCCAGCCGTCAAGGCTGCTCAGCTGCTCTTTATGGGCGCGCCACTGTTGCGGGTCGCCGTGGCCTTGCAGGGCCTCGCGGCTACCGAAGCCGGCGCAGCCGGCCAGAAGGGCGATCAGGGTGAAGCTAATGCAATGGCGCAGGAACATGGCGTTAAAGGGTCTCGGATCCGGTCAGGCGCAGAACGGTCTTGCGCAGGATGGGGCTGTCGGCCTGGGCTGCGAAGCCCTTGGCCCATACCTGGCGGGCTTCGCGGCGCTTGCCGTTGGCCCACAGCACTTCGCCCAGGTGGGCAGCCACTTCGTGGTCGGGGAAGTTGGCAAAGGCTTGGCGAAGGTAGGTTTCAGCCTCGTCGAGGTTGCCCAGGCGATAGTTGACCCAACCCAGGCTGTCGAGCACTGCCGGGTCGTCCGGAGTCAGCTGGTGGGCCTTGTCGATCAGTGCCTTGGCTTCGTCGTAGCGGGTGGTGCGGTCGGCCAGGGTGTAGCCCAGGGCGTTCAAGGCCATGGCGTTTTCCGGCTCGCGGGCGATGATGGCGCGCAGGTCTTTTTCCATTTGTGCCAGGTCGTCGCGTTTTTCGGACAGCATGGCGCGGGTGTACAGCAGGTTGAGGTCGTCCGGGTAGCGCTGGATGGCTTGCTGCAGCACCTGGCTGGCCTGGGCGTCCTTGTTGTTGTTGCTGTAGCTTTCCGATTCGATCAGGTACAGCTGGATGGCAATGTCCGGCTGGGCTTCGCGGGCCTCGGCGAGCAGGCGTGAGGCGTCGGTACCGCGGCCGTTGGCAATCAGGATGTCGGCCTGGCGCAGTTGCGCTGGCAGGTAGTCTGGGCCGGGGCCGACCAGGGCATACTCGCGCAGGGCGCCTGCGGGGTCGTGGCGTTCTTCGCGGATACGGCCCAGGTTCAGGTGTGCGGCGTCGACGTTGTTGTCACGCTCGATCAGCTCTTGCAGGTAGCCTTCGGCTTCATCCCAGTCCTTGTTCTCCAGGCATACCAGGGCCAGGGAGTAGCGCAGTTCGTCATCGTCGGGGTATTGCTGGACCAGGCTCAGGAACTCGCCCTTGGCATCGGCGATGCGATCCTGTTCGACCAGGGTGCGGGCGTAGGTCAGGCGCAGGCGCTTGTCGTCCGGGTTGTCGCGGATCGCCCCGCGTAACAGGGGCAGTGCTTCCGGGCCGCGGTCCAGGGCCTGCAGCAGGCGGGCGCGCAGCAGGATCGGGGCAATTTCGCCGTTTTGCGCCGGGTGTGACTCGAGCAGCTCCAGCGCCTCTTCGGCCTTGCCGTCCTGGTTCAGCAGCAGGGCCTTGCCGAACACAAGCTGGCCGTTGTCGGGGTATTTCACCAGCAGGCGCTCGAAGCTTTGCAGCAGGCCGTCGCGGGTGCTCTGGTCGGTTTCGGCGGCGGACAGGGCGAGGAAGTCGAAATGGGTGTCGCCTTGGCCCTGCAGCACCTTTTCCATGTAGGCCATGGAGTCGTCATAGCGGCCGGCGCGGGCCAGCTGGATGGCGGCAGCGCGCTGGGCGTCGAGGTTCTGCGGGTCGTTGCGGGCCCAGACCAGGGCATTGTCCAGCGACGGCTCGTCGGCACCGAGGTATTCGGCAATGCGGTAGGCGCGCTCGGAAACACCGGGGTCCTGGGTTTTTGCCGCCTGGTCGGTGTAGTTGGCCAGGGCGATGTCGAAGCGGTTGCGTTGGCCGGCCAGCTCTGCGACCAGCAGGCTATAGAGTGTGTCCTGCTTGAACGAGCCATACACCACGGGCTTTTGGGCCTCGCTTTTTCCGGCCTCGGGGACAAGAGGCTCGGCCTTTTGCGGGGCCAGGCTCTGGCAGCCCTGGAGCAGGGCGAAGGCAAGCAGCAATGCGTATGGTTTGTTCATAGAAGGCTTTAGAAGGACTCACCGGCGGTCGGAGCATGATGACACAAGCGCGGGGGCAAACCCACCTGTGCTGTGGCTGGTTAATTGCGACCTTTGAGGAAGGGGAGGGTTCCGGAGATTGTTGGGTGTGCCGGGTGCATGGCTTGGCATTGTCTGCGCCTATGAGATCGAGCGCCGCCCGCGCGGCGCTTCGCGGGGCAAGCCCGCTCCCACATTTGTTGCAACGTGCCAAACCTGACAGGCCATGGTTGCCCGCCTTCTCGGGCCGGCTCGATTCTTCGGCTGGCACTGCCGCCGCCCCACCTACCTTGAGCCATACACCAAGGCGGGCAACGCCTCACCTACAGGCATGGCCACGTTGCAACAAATGTGGGAGCGGGCTTGCCCCGCGAAGCGCCGCGCGGGCGGCGCTCGATTTCACAGGCGCAGAAAGCATCAAGGCGAACACCGCGAAGCGCCGCGCGGGCGGCGCTCGATTTCACAGGCGCAGAAAGCATCAAGGCGAACACCGCGAAGCGTCGCGCGGGCGGCGCTCGATTTCCGCGCCCATGCAACTATCAAGGCATACCCCACTGCTATCACGACAATAGCGAACGGTGGTTGTCCAAAAACCTGCGAAAGAGGACAATTATCGGCTTCCCGTCACAACCAGCGACCTTGCATGGCCTTTCTTGCACTTGGTATCAACCATAAGACTGCCTCGGTAGACGTACGCGAGCGCGTGGCGTTTACCCCAGAGCAGCTGGTAGACGCCCTGCAGCAGCTCTGCCGACTGACGTCCAGCCGCGAGGCGGCGATCCTGTCGACTTGCAACCGTAGCGAGCTCTATATAGAGCAGGACCACCTGTCCGCCGACGCCGTGCTGCAATGGCTGGCCGACTATCACCGCCTTAGCCTCGACGAGTTGCGCGCCAGCGCCTACGTACACGAAGAGCACGATGCCGTGAAGCACATGATGCGCGTGGCGTCGGGCCTGGACTCGCTGGTGCTCGGCGAGCCGCAGATCCTCGGCCAGATGAAGTCCGCCTACGCCGTGGCGCGTGAGGCCGGCACCGTCGGGCCGCTGCTCGGGCGCCTGTTCCAGGCTACTTTCAGCGCTGCCAAGCAGGTGCGCACCGACACCGCCATTGGTGAAAACCCGGTATCGGTGGCGTTCGCCGCGGTCAGCCTGGCCAAGCAGATATTCGCCGACCTTGGCCGTAGCCAGGCACTGCTGATCGGTGCCGGCGAAACCATCACCCTGGTCGCCCGCCACCTGCACGAGCAGGGCGTGCGCCGTATCGTCGTGGCCAACCGTACCCTGGAGCGGGCCAGTATCCTGGCCGAGCAGTTTGGCGCGCATGCAGTGCTGCTGGCCGACATTCCCCAGGAACTGGCCAACAGCGACATCGTCATCAGCTCTACCGCCAGCCAGTTGCCGATCCTGGGCAAGGGCGCGGTCGAGAGTGCGCTCAAGCAACGTCGGCACAAACCGATCTTCATGGTCGATATCGCCGTGCCACGCGACATCGAACCGGAAGTCGGCGAGCTGGACGATGTCTACCTGTACACTGTCGACGATCTGCACGACGTGGTGGCGGAAAACCTCAAAAGCCGCCAGGGCGCCGCCCAGGCCGCGGAAGAGCTGGTGTCGGTGGGCGCCGAAGACTTCATGCTGCGCCTGCGCGAGCTGGCGGCGGTGGACGTGCTCAAGGCCTACCGCCAGCAAAGCGAACGCCTGCGGGACGAAGAACTGCAAAAGGCCCAGCGCCTGCTAGCCAACGGCGGTAACCCCGAAGACGTACTGGCCGCCCTGGCCCGGGGCCTGACCAACAAACTCCTGCATGCGCCTAGCGTGCAGCTGAAAAAGCTCTCGGCCGAGGGCCGCCTCGATGCGCTGGCCATGGCCCAGGAACTCTTTGCCCTCAACGAGGGCTCGACGGACAAATCCCCGCAATGAAAGCGTCGCTGCTGAACAAACTGGATATCCTCCAGGATCGCTTCGAAGAACTCACCGCCCTGCTTGGTGATGCCGAGGTCATTTCCGACCAGACCCGCTTTCGCGCGTACTCCCGTGAATACGCCGAGGTCGAGCCCGTCTACGCTGCTTATAAAGAGTGGTGCAAAGTGCAGGACGACCTTGAAGGCGCCCAGGCGCTGCTCAAGGACAGTGACCCGGACCTGCGCGAAATGGCCGTGGAAGAAGTGCGTGACGCCAAGGAACAGCTGCTGACGCTGGAGGCGCAGCTGCAACGCATGCTGCTGCCCAAAGACCCCAACGACGGTCGCAACGTGTTCCTCGAGATACGCGCCGGTACAGGGGGCGACGAGGCGGCGATCTTCTCTGGCGATCTGTTCCGCATGTACTCGCGCTATGCCGAAAAACGCGGCTGGCGCCTGGAGATCCTGTCGGAGAACGAGGGCGAGCACGGCGGCTACAAGGAAATCATCGCCCGTGTCGAGGGTGAGAACGTCTACGGCAAGCTCAAGTTCGAGTCCGGCGCCCACCGCGTGCAGCGCGTGCCCGAGACCGAATCCCAAGGCCGCGTGCACACCTCCGCCTGCACGGTGGCGGTGCTGCCCGAGCCGGACGAGCAGGCAGCCATCGAAATCAACCCGGCCGACCTGCGCGTGGATACCTACCGCGCATCCGGTGCCGGTGGCCAGCACGTGAACAAGACCGACTCGGCCATCCGCATTACCCACTTGCCCACCGGCATCGTGGTCGAGTGCCAGGAAGAGCGTTCGCAGCACAAGAACCGGGCCCGTGCCATGTCCTGGCTGTCGGCCAAGCTCAACGACATGCAGACCAGCGCTGCGCAGAATGCCATCGCCAGCGAGCGAAAGCTGCTGGTGGGCTCCGGTGACCGCTCCGAGCGCATTCGCACGTACAATTATCCACAGGGCCGGGTGACCGACCACCGTATCAACCTGACCCTTTACTCGCTGGACGACATCCTCAGCGGTGGCGTGGAGGCGGTGATCGAACCACTGCTGGCCGAATACCAGGCCGATCAACTGGCCGCCCTGGGGGACTGATGACCATCATTGCCAGCTTGCTGCGTAACGCGCAGTTGCCCGAATCGCCCACCGAGCGCCTGGATGCCGAGCTGCTGCTGGCGGCTGCCATCGGCAAGTCGCGCAGCTACCTGCACACCTGGCCCGAGCGCATTGTCAGCAGCGAGGATGCCGAAACCTACGCCGGTTACCTGCAACGCCGCCGTGGCGGAGAGCCGGTTGCCTATATCCTGGGGCAGCAGGGGTTCTGGACGATCGACCTGGAGGTGGCGCCGCATACCCTGATTCCGCGGCCGGATACCGAACTGTTGGTCGAGACCGCCCTCGAACTTCAAGCCGCCTCGCCAGCCAAGGTCCTCGACCTGGGCACCGGTACCGGTGCCATTGCCCTGGCCCTGGCCAGCGATCGCCCGGCCTGGCAGGTGACAGCGGTTGACCGGGTGGAAGAGGCCGCAGCCCTGGCCGAACGCAATCGCCAGCGCCTTGGCCTGGCCAACGCCCAGGTACAGGTAAGCCACTGGTTCGACAGCCTGGCCGGCGAGCGTTTCGACCTGATCGTCAGCAACCCGCCCTACATCGCCGCCGCAGACCCGCACCTCGTGGCCGGTGACGTGCGCTTCGAGCCCAGCAGTGCGCTGGTGGCCGGCGCCGATGGCCTGGACGACCTGCGTGTGATTGCAGCCCAGGCCCCCGCGCACCTGTCACCGGGTGGCTGGCTGCTGCTGGAGCATGGCTACGACCAAGCAGCAGCGGTACGTGCTTTGCTGACCGAGCAGGGCTTTATCGAGGTCGCCAGCCGAACGGACCTGGGCGGCCATGAACGCATTACCCTGGGGCGCCTGCCATGCTGAGTGATGAGGAACTGCTGCGTTACAGCCGGCAGGTATTGCTGGCCCAGATCGACATCGACGGCCAACTGCGGCTCAAGCAAAGCAAGGCACTGATTGTCGGCCTCGGTGGCTTGGGCTCCCCGGTAGCATTGTACCTGGCTGCCGCCGGGGTAGGTGAGCTGCACCTCGCCGACTTCGACACCGTCGACCTGACCAACCTGCAACGCCAGGTGATCCACGACAGTGCAAGTGTTGGCATGAGCAAGGTCGACTCGGCCTTGCAGCGCCTGGGGGCGATCAACCCGAAAATCAGCCTGGTTGCCCATCGCCAGGCACTGGACGAGGACTCGCTGGCTGCCGCCGTGGCGGCGGTCGACCTGGTGCTGGATTGCTCTGACAATTTTGCCACGCGCGAGGCGGTCAACGCCGCGTGCGTCGCGGCTGGCAAGCCACTGGTAAGTGGCGCAGCGATCCGCCTGGAAGGGCAGTTGTCAGTGTTCGACCCGCGGCGTGACTACAGCCCCTGCTACCACTGTTTGTATGGGCATGGCAGTGAAGATGAACTGACCTGCAGCGAAGCCGGCGTGATCGGCCCACTGGTGGGCCTGGTGGGCAGCTTGCAGGCGCTGGAGGCGATGAAATTGCTGGCTGGCTTCGGTGAGCCGCTGGTCGGCCGCCTGTTGTTGATCGATGCCCTTGGCACCCGTATCCGTGAGTTGCGCGTCAAGCGCGACCCGGCCTGTGCAGTTTGCGGCAAGCGCGATGGTTGAGCGTTCGGCGCCGGTCGGTGTGATGGACTCGGGGGTCGGCGGTTTGTCGGTGCTCGCCGAGATCCAGCGCTTGCTGCCCAACGAGACCCTGCTGTATGTGGCCGATTGCGGCCATGTGCCTTACGGTGAGAAGTCGCCGGACTACATCCGTGAACGCTGCCGGCGCATAGCCGCGTTCTTCCACGAGCAAGGCGCCAAGGCCATGGTCCTTGCGTGCAATACCGCCACGGTGGCGGCGGTGGCCGACTTGCGCGAGTTGTACCCAACCTGGCCGCTGGTGGGCATGGAGCCCGCCGTGAAGCCCGCAGCGGCGGCTACCCGCTCGGGCGTGGTCGGTGTGCTGGCCACTACCGGTACCCTGCAGAGCGCCAAGTTCGCGGCTTTGCTCGACCGTTTTGCCAACGACGTGCAGGTCATCACCCAGCCTTGCCCGGGGCTGGTCGAACTGATCGAGACCGGCGATCTCGCCAGCGTGGCGCTGCGCCAGATGCTGCTTGGCTATGTGCAGCCGCTATTGGCCGCCGGCTGCGACACACTGATCCTCGGTTGCACCCATTACCCCTTCCTGCGCCCGTTACTGGCCGAGCTGGTGCCAGCGGATGTGGCAATCATCGACACGGGCGCGGCCGTGGCGCGCCAACTGCAGCGGCTGCTGGGTGCCAATGATCTGCTGGCCGAAGGCCCGGCTGGCGAGGCCCGCTTCTGGACCAGCGCTGACCCAGAAACCCTGAGAAAAATCCTACCTGTGCTGTGGCATAAGTCCGACGATGTGCAAAGCTTTGCGTTGTAAAAAAAACGTGAAAAATAGCTGAACTATCGTTCCACTGCTGCTTTCTACCGCTTTGCCTGAAATGAGGCGGACACTAATAACAGCGATGAAGGATGTTTCTCATGAAGAAACTGCTCGGCTTGGCGGCGGCTGCCGTCTTTACCCTGGGGCAAGCGCTGTCGGCGCAGGCTGCCGACGTTTCGTTTTCGGTGGGGCAGACCGGTGACTCGACCATGGTCTATCGGCTGGGGCTGCAATCGAACTGGGACGCTAGCTGGTGGCAGACCAGCGTCGGCCGGCTGACCGGCTACTGGGATGGGGCCTATACCTATTGGGATGGCGACAAGACGGCCAGCAACCATAGCCTGTCCTTTGCACCGGTATTCGTCTATGAATTTGCCGGGCAGTCGGTGAAGCCCTACATCGAAGCAGGGATCGGCGTTGCGGCGTTTTCCAGCACCGAACTGGAAAGCAACGAACTAGGCTCGGCGTTTCAGTTCGAGGACCGCATCGGCTTTGGCTTGCGCTTTGCGGGTGGGCATGAGATCGGCGTGAGGGCGATTCACTACTCCAATGCCGGTATCAAAGAGCCCAACGATGGGGTGGAGAGCTATAGCCTGCATTACCGCATGGCGCTCTGATTTTTCCTGCGCCGGCCTCTTCGCGGGTAAACCCGCTCCCACAGGTACAGCACAGGTCTTGAATCTTGTGGTGATCCTGTGGGAGCGGGCTTGCCCGCGAAGAGGCCGGTGCAGGTTTGAGTGCCTAGGGCCTCAACGGCCAGAGGCTGCTGAGGTCCAGGGTCTCAAGTACCAGTTCCGGCTCCCTTTGTGGCCACCGCCGCAACAGTTCTTCAGCCGCACTCTGCGGCGTCCACTCCTCCGGTATCGCCTGGGCAGGCGTAACAGGTGTCTTCAAGGATTGTGGCCCCACCACTGTGAGCTGAACCCCATGAGCATCCAGTGCCTTGCGCTGCTCGCGCATCCATTGTGGCGTGCTGTTCCAACCTGCCGTGACCTGCGTCGGTGCATACAACTGCAACGCTGAGTAACGGTTGAAAACCGCCATCACCTGTGGCGAATCGCCCTGCGCCAGCAATGGCAATGCATAGCCCAGGCAATGCTCAGCGGCCACTTGGTTACTGGTGACAATGGCCTCGATCAGCTCGCTGTCGGAAACATCATCAGCCAAGTAGTCACTGGTACCCGCATTGATGATCAGGCCATCCAGCGAACACCAGGCATGGCATATTTGCTGGGAAGCGGCCGCTGCCTGTTGTTCTTCATGCAGTTGCCAAGGCACGCGCAACAGCTGGCTGCCATAGCGCGCGCTCAAGCCATCGAGCACCTCATCATCCTTGCCGCTTGCCGCGACACGATGCCCCTGTTCCAGCATCCGTTCCACCAATGCCAAGCCAAGTCCATTGCTTGCGCCTGTAACCCAAAACCTGCGTGAGTGAGTCAAGACGTTTTCCCCTAATGCTGCTGGCGTGGCAGGCTCTTGAAAGCCTCCAATGCACGCAAGCGACTACTACTAAGTTCTACTATTGGACTTTGATACAAACTATTAGCAAAAAGATCCGTCGATTTCATCGGTTGGTGAATGGTCTTTTCATCGAGCCCCTCCAGTTCAGGTAACCATTGTCGAATGAAGCGCCCTTGAGGGTCGAAGCGCTGCGACTGCGAAATCGGGTTGAAGATGCGGAAATAGGGCACTGCGTCGGTGCCGGTGGACGCACTCCACTGCCAGCCGCCATTGTTGGCGGCCAGGTCACCGTCTATCAGGTGGCGCATGAAATGCCGCTCGCCCTTGCGCCAGTCGATCAGCAGGTTCTTGCTGAGGAACATGGCCACCACCATGCGCAGGCGGTTGTGCATCCACCCGGTGTGCAGCAACTGGCGCATGGCCGCATCAATGATCGGGAACCCGGTGCGGCCCTGTTCCCAGGCTTGCAGGTCTGCCGGCGCATCACGCCAGGGCAACGCTTCAGTCTGGGCGCGGAAGGCTCGGTGCCGTGAAACCTGCGGGTAGCCGGTCAGGATGTGTTTGTAGAATTCGCGCCAGAGCAGCTCGTTGACCCAGGTCTGCACGCCGACGCTGCCACTGTCGAACTCGCCCCGGTTGCTGGCCAATGCGCCGTGCAGGCACTGGCGCGGTGAAATCACGCCCGCAGCCAGGTAGGTGGAGAGCTGGCTGGTACCCGGCTTGGCCGGCAGGTCGCGCAACTGCTGGTAGTCATCGATGGTTTCGTCAAGAAAGCGCGACAACCGCGCTTGCGCCTCAGCCTCACCGGCCGGCCAGTGGTCGCTCAGGGCACGCTCAGGCTTTTCGAACCCGTCCACGTGTTGGGGGATCGGGTCACTGCTGATTGGCAGCGGTGCCTGGGGTTTCACTCGGTGGGCCATGGCAGGCAGGCTGCGGTGCAGGTGCCCCAGGCAGGTTTTCTTGAACTGGCTGAAGACCTGGAAGTAGTCGCCACTGCGCGTGAGGATGGTGCCGGGGCGGAAGAACAACTGGTCGAGGTGGCTGTGTGCCTGGATGCCCGATTTTTCCAACAGGGCGCGGGTGGCGTCGTCGCGGCGTTGTTCGTTTACGCCGTACTCTTCGTTCCAGTGAGCGCTTGCCACCTGATGCTGGCGGCATACCTCAAGGACGGCTTGAGGGGCCTGGTCCCAGGTGTCGATGGTGCGGATCAGCAGGGGAATGTTCAGGTCTTGCAGCGACTTGCGCAAATCACGCAGGTTGCGCAGCCAGAAGTCGACTTTGCAGGCAGCGTCGTCGTGGGCCTGCCATTGGCCGGGGCTGATCAGCCACAGGGCGATGGTAGGGCCGCGCTCGCTGGCGGCGCTGAGTGCAGTGTTGTCATTGATGCGCAGGTCGCTGCGCAGCCAGGTCAGGTGCATGGTGCAATGGTCTCTACAGGCTGGCGGTCATGGGCTTGAAGCAAACGCAATGCCGCCTGAGGGGTATCGAACAGGGCGAGGTTGGGCAGTTCCAGGGCACGCAACTGGGCTTCGTGCAGCGCCAGCGTCGGGCCACCGGCCAGGGTTTTCACGGGCAGGTTGAGCAGGGTGCGCTGCAGTGCCTTGGCATCGATGCGTGGCCCCAGGTGCAGCAGCACGGCGCGGGGGTTGAGCGTGGTTACAGCGCGTTGCAGGTGCTGGCCGGTGACCGGGTGTTCCAGCACCTCGACCGGGAAGCCATTGCTGGTCAACAGCCAGGCGCATAACCATAGACCCGGGCTGAAGGCACGCTCGCTGTCTACTACCAGTAGCACAGCAGGGCCCTGCAGCAGCTGGTTGTCGTGGTAGACCCGGGCGCCAAGCTTGCTGCGCAGCCAGCTGTGGAAAAAAACCTGTTCCAGCTGCGCATTGAAGTAGGTGCGCCAGCGCAGGTCTAGCAGGTCGAGCAGCGGCATGAGCAATTGCTCGCACAGGGTGACGGCCGGGTACAGGGCCATGGCCTGGTTGAGCTGTTGGTCGAGCGCACGTTGCGACAGGTTGGCGATGGCCTCTGTCAACACTGACTGCCTGGCGTGCCAGTCTCCACTTGGAGGCGTCGTACTGGTGGGGTGGTCGATCAGTTCGCGCACTTGGCCGACCGATGCCCCTCGTTGCAGCCAGCCAAGAATGGCCTCGACCCGTTCGACCTGTTCCAAGGGATACAGGCGATGCCCTTTTTCAGTGCGCTGCGGCTTGAGCAAGCCATATCGGCGCTCCCAGGCGCGTAGGGTGACCGGGTTGACGCCAGTGCGGCGGGCCAGTTCGCCGATGGGCAGCAAGCTTTCAGACCGCATTGCGCAGGCCCAGGCTTTCAGGGTGCGGCTGCAGGTAGGCCTGCTGCTGCAGGTAGGGGTCAGGGTGCTTGCGCAAATGGTGCTTGATCAGGGTCAGCGGAACGACCAGCGGCACCACGCCTTGCTGGTACTGGCTGATGACTGTCTGCAACTCGGCCTTGTCCTGTTGCGTCAGGTTGTTTTTGAAATAGCCGCTCAGGTGCTGCAGCACATTGCAATGGGTGCCGCGGCTGGCGCAGCGGCGCAGGGCCTGCATCAGCTCGCTGAAGTAGCGCGGGCCGACAAGTTGCGGGTCGTCGTCCCGGTTCATGCTGCCCAGCAGTCGGCCCAAGGTGCGATAGGCCTGAGGGTTGTTGGCCATCACCAGGTATTTGTAACGGGAATGAAAGCGCACCAGCGCGCCACGGCTAAGGCCTTCGGCCAGCAGGCGCTGCCAGTCGGCGTAGGCGTACACACGGCTGATGAAGTTTTCCCGCAATACCGGGTCATGCAGGCGGCCTTCCTCTTCCACTGGCAGGTCCGGGCGTTGTGCGCAGAAGGCCGCTGCGTATACGCCGCGCCCACCCAGGAAAGCCGGGTGGCCGTTGTCCTGGTACACCTTCACCCGCTCAAGGCCGCAAGAAGGTGATTTCTGCATGAAGATGTAGCCGCAGATGTCGTCGAGTTCGCGGGCCATTTGCTCGCCGTAGCTGTGCAAAGGGCCGGTCAGGTCCATGCCAGGATTGCGAGTGCCGACCACTTCCGGCCGCTCGGGGTTACCGACCAGGCGGATCGGGTCGCGCGGTACGCCCAGGCCGATGGCCACCTCCGGGCAGACGGGCAGCCAGTCGAAATGAGCATCCAGTTGCGTACGGCACAGGTCCGAAGCCTTGTGGCCGCCGTTGTAACGCACGCTGTGCCCGGTCAGGCAGGCGCTGATAGCGATACGCGGCTTGCAGTGGGTCGAGGGGTCGTGCATGGCTGCCTCCGGTAAACCTGTACGCTACGCAAATCTTGTACAAGTTTATTCCAGCACAGCCAGGAAGTTATGCAAACTAGAATTTGTGTATAGCGCTACATCACTCCAAGTGTTCGAGCAGCCGTCGCGCTGCTTCCTGGCCGCTAAGCCAGGCGCCTTCTACTCGCCCGGACAGGCACCAATCGCCGCAGGCGTACAAGCCTTGGTCGGCATCGGCCAGCGCGCCCCATTCGTGATTGCTGCTGGGGCGTGCGTAGAGCCAGCGGTGGGCCAAAGCGAAGGAAGGGGCGGGTACCACGCAGCCGACCAGTTCGGCAAATTCGCCCCGCAGATGTTCGATCACTTCTTCCTTGGACAGGTCGATGTGCTGCCGGCTCCAGTCAGACGTGGCGTGCAGTACCCAGGTATCGAGATGCTCGTCACGGCCGGGTTTGCTGCGGTTGCGCGCCAGCCAGTCGAGCGGGTTGTCCTGCACGAAGCAGCCTTGCATCGGGGTGTCCAAAGGTGCCTGGAAGGCCAGGGCGACAGCCCAGACTGGCTCCATTTGCACGCCCGCAGCCACGGCGGCCAGTTTTGGGGTAGAGGCCAGCAGTGGCGTGGCCTGCGGTGCCGGCACGGCGATCACCACGCGGCTGTAGGGGCCGTGGCTGCAGCCTTCGGTGTCCTGCAGGTGCCAGAACTGCTTGCCGCGAAACACTTCGGCGATGCGGCAGCCGAAGTTCACCGTCACATCCTTGAGCAGGCCGCGGGTGATGGCGCTCATGCGGGGCACGCCTACCCAGCGCGTCTGTTCGTCGGGGGAGGGGGTTAGTTCGCCGTCACGGTAGTTGTACAGCTGCGGTTTCCACTGCTCGGCCCAGCCCGCAGCAACCCATTGTTGAACCTGCTCGACGAAGCGCCGGTCACGGGCGGTGAAGTACTGCGCGCCAAGGTCAAGCGCACCGGCCTCGCTGCGCTTGCTGGCCATGCGCCCGCCACTGCCGTGGCCTTTGTCGAACAAGTGCACGGATTGCCCGGCCTTCTGCAAAGCCTGGGCAGCTGACAAGCCGGCGATACCGGCCCCGATGATGGCGATAGGTACTGTCATGATGGCCTCTTCAAACCTTGCTGTAAGCAGACTACGCTGTCAGGCAAACCTGTACAATCCAGAAAATCTGTATAAGGTTATTCCGCTTTGGCGGGCAGGTTGGCCTATGTTTATCCGAGAGCGTCGGGTCAAAAAAGTGCCTTGATGTTAAAAATAGACCACCTCAGCATTCTGCGAGGACACAGCCATGCATATATTGCTGACCGGCGGCACCGGATTGATTGGCAAACACCTCTGCCAGTACTGGCTTGGCCAGGGCCATCGCCTGACGGTGTGGAGCCGACGACCTGAGCAAGTGCCGAAAATCTGTGGCAGTGGCGTGCGTGGGATCGCCCGTCTGGATCAGCTGGAGGCGGACGATCAGCTGGACGCGGTGGTCAACCTGGCCGGTGCGCCGATTGCCGACCGGCCCTGGACGGCAGCCCGGCGCAACCTGCTCTGGGCCAGCCGCGTCACCTTGACCGAGCAGTTGTTGAGCTGGCTGGGCACCCGGGAGCAACGCCCTGAAGTGCTGATTTCCGGCTCGGCGGTGGGCTGGTACGGTGATGGTGGCGAGCGCGAGCTGAGCGAGGCGTCACCGCCGGTGCGCGAAGACTTCGCCAGCCAGTTGTGCATCGCCTGGGAGGAAACCGCCCTGCGCTCCCAGGCACAGGGCCTGCGCGTGGTGCTGGTGCGCACCGGGTTGGTACTGGCCAGCGATGGCGGCTTTTTGTCGCGCCTGCGCGTGCCCTTCAAGCTGGGGCTGGGCGGGCCTTTGGGCGGTGGTCGGCAGTGGATGCCGTGGGTCCATATAGACGACCAGGTCGCCCTGATTGATTTTCTCTTGCAGCACAAGGATGCCAGCGGTCCTTATAATGCCTGCGCCCCGGAGCCAGTGCGTAACCGCGAATTTGCAAGGCGTCTGGGGCGTGCCCTGCATCGGCCGGCGCTGCTGCCGGTGCCGGCATTGCTGCTCAAGGCCGGCCTGGGCGAGATGTCGACCTTGCTGCTGGGCGGCCAGCGGGCACGGCCGGTACGCTTGCTGGCAGCTGGCTTTACCTTCCGCTTCAACGATCTGCAATCGGCTCTGGACAACCTGTCCAGCCGCCTCTGACATAGGACGCTGCATGACCGATCACGCCCTGCTGCTGGTCAACCTGGGTTCCCCGGCCTCCACCTCGGTGGCCGATGTGCGCCGCTACCTCAACCAGTTCCTGATGGACCCGTATGTGATCGACCTGCCCTGGCCGGTGCGGCGTTTGCTGGTGTCGCTGATCCTGATCAAGCGCCCGGAGCAGTCGGCGCATGCCTACGGCTCGATCTGGTGGGAAGAGGGCTCGCCGCTGGTGGTGCTGACCCGTCGTCTGCAGGCAGCCATGGTCGAGCACTGGCCCCATGGCCCGGTGGAGATTGCCATGCGCTATGGCCAGCCAGCCTTGCCCGAGGTGCTGGAGCGCCTGGCGGCCCAGGGCGTAAGCAAGGTGACCTTGGCGCCGCTTTATCCACAGTTCGCCGATAGCACGGTGACCACCGTGATCGAGCTGGCCAGGCAGACGGTCAGCGAGCGCCAGCTGCCGTTGCAGATGCGCGTGCTACAGCCGTTCTACGATCACCCGGCCTACATCGAGGCGCTGGCCGCCAGCGCCCGGCCGTATCTGGAGCAGGATTACGACCACCTGCTGCTGAGCTTCCACGGCTTGCCGGAGCGGCACCTGAAGAAGCTGGACCCGACCGGCAAGCACGACTTCCAGGCCGCCGACTGCTGCAAGGATGCCAGCGCCGAGATGCGTGCGGTGTGCTACCGCGGGCAGTGCCTGGCCACGGCCAAGGCTTTTGCGCAGAAAATGGGCATTCCGGATGGCAAGTGGTCGGTGTCGTTCCAGTCGCGGCTGGGGCGGGCCAAGTGGATTGAGCCCTATACCGAGGCACGGCTGGACGAGCTGGCCAAGGCAGGGGTGAAGAAACTGCTGGTGATGTGCCCGGCGTTTGTCGCCGATTGCATCGAGACGCTGGAGGAAATTGGCATGCGTGGCAGCGAGCAATTTGTCGAGGCGGGCGGACGGGAGCTGGTGCTGGTGCCGTGCCTGAATGATCACCCGGAGTGGGTGAGGGTGTTGGCTGATATGTGTGAAAAAGCCTGATTTTCCCCTCTCCTGAACTGGCCCTATCGCCGGCAAGCCAGCTCCCACAGGATGATCACAGTATTGGAAATCTGTGGTTTACCTGTGGGAGCTGGCTTGCCGGCGATAGGGCCAGATCAGGCTAAAGCCGGATCAAGGCAACTGATCATCCAGCTTCTTGTGCTTCCAGCCATCATTGCCCGGCAGGATCAGGTTCAGCGCAATCGCCACGATCGCACACAGGGCAATGCCCTTCAGGCCCCAGTCATCCGGGCCGTCACCGCTGCCAATCAGCACGCCGCCGATACCAAACACCAGGGTTACCGACACGATCACCAGGTTGCGCGCTTCGGCCAGATCGATCTTGTGGCGGATCATGGTGTTCATGCCCACCGCCGCGATCGAACCGAACAGCAGGCACAGAATGCCGCCCATCACCGGCACCGGGATGCTTTGCAGCAGCGCGCCGAACTTGCCGATGAATGCCAGGGTAATGGCAAACACCGCCGCCCAGGTCATGATCTTCGGGTTGTAGTTCTTGGTCAGCATCACCGCACCGGTTACTTCGGCGTAGGTGGTGTTGGGCGGGCCGCCGAACAGGCCGGCTGCCGTGGTGGCAAGGCCGTCACCCAGCAGGGTGCGGTGCAGGCCAGGCTTTTTCAGGTAGTCACGGCCGGTCACGCTACCGACCGCGATCACCCCGCCGATGTGCTCGATCGCCGGTGCCAGGGCGACCGGGACGATGAACAGGATGGCCTGCCAGTTGAACGCTGGCGCGGTGAAGTTGGGGATTTCCAGCCACGGAGCGGCGGCGATCTTGGCAGTATCCACGACGCCAAACGCGAACGACAGGGCAAAGCCCACCAGCACGCCGGAGATGATCGGCACCAGGCGGAAAATACCTTTGCCGAATACAGCAACGATCAATGTGGTCAGCAAGGCCGGCATGGAGATGAGCATGGCGGTCTTGTAGGGCATCAGCGCAGCGCCATCCCCACCTTTGCCCATTGCCATGTTGGCGGCGATCGGCGCCATGGCCAGGCCGATGGAGATGATCACCGGGCCGATCACCACCGGCGGCAGCATGCGGTCGATGAAACCGGTGCCCTTGATTTTCACCATCAGGCCCATGAACGTGTACACGAAGCCTGCGGCCATTACGCCGCCCATGGTCTCGGCCAGGCCGAACTGGCCCTTGGCGAGGATGATCGGGGTGATGAAGGCAAAGCTGGAGGCCAGGAACACCGGTACCTGGCGGCCGGTGACCAGCTGGAACAGCAGGGTGCCGATGCCTGCGGTGAACAGCGCGACGTTCGGGTCGAGGCCGGTGATCAGTGGCATCAGCACCAGCGCGCCGAATGCCACGAAGAGCATCTGCGCGCCCGAAACGACCTGGCGCCAGAGCGGGTCGTTGAAGCCGTCCTGCATGGTCAGGCGTCCTTTTGCTTGGTGCCGAAGATCTTGTCACCGGCATCGCCCAGGCCCGGCACGATGTAGCCGTGCTCGTTCAGGCGCTGGTCGATCGACGCGGTGTAGATCTTCACGTCCGGGTGGGCTTTTTCCACCACTTCAATGCCTTCTGGCGCGGCGACCAGGACCATGGCGCGAATTTCTTTGCAGCCGGCCTTTTTCAGCAGGTCGATGGTAGCGACCATCGAACCACCGGTGGCCAGCATCGGGTCGATGATCAGGGCCAGGCGCTGGTTGATGTCCGGTGCGAGCTTTTCCAGGTAGGTGTGGGCTTCGAAGGTTTCTTCGTTGCGGGCAACGCCGACGGCGCTGACCTTGGCACCGGGGATCAGGCTGAGTACGCCGTCGAGCATGCCGATACCGGCGCGCAGGATAGGCACCACGGTAATCTTCTTGCCGGCGATTTTTTCAACTTGCACCTTGCCACACCAGCCGTCGATCTCGTAGGTTTCGAGTGGCAGGTCCTGGGTGGCTTCATAGGTCAGAAGCGCGCCGACTTCCTGGGCGAGTTCGCGAAAATTCTTGGTGCTGATATCAGCACGGCGCATCAGGCCGAGCTTGTGGCGGATCAGCGGATGGCGGATCTCACGAGTGGGCATAGGGGGCTCCGAAAGGCGGGCAAAAAAACCGCGCTAGATTAATCTATTCAGCCTGTGCTGTCGTCTGGTCATTCTGGACGTTAGTCCATAAATGCTTGATCTGGGACGAGCGGATGCGTACCTTTGCCCGCTTTTCCAAAATGCCCCCCCGGAGAGCGCCATGTCCGCCGATCTCGAGCACATCCGTCAAGTCATGCTTGAAGCTGACTGCCTGTACAACGAAGCTGAAGTCGAAGCGGCCATCGCCAACGTCGGCGTGCAGATCTGCAAAGACCTGCACGACAAGAACCCGGTGGTGTTCTGCGTGATGAACGGCGGCCTGATTTTCGCCGGCAAACTGCTGACCCACCTGCAGTTCCCGCTGGAAGCCTCGTACCTGCATGCCACCCGCTACCGCAACCAGACCAGCGGCGGTGAGCTGTTCTGGAAGGCCAAGCCAGAAGTGTCGTTCATCGACCGTGACGTGCTGATCGTCGACGACATCCTCGACGAAGGCCACACCCTCGGCGCCATCATCGAGTTCTGCAAGCATGCCGGCGCACGCTCGGTGCACACCGCGGTCCTGATCGACAAGGACCATGACCGCAAGGCCAGCCCGGACCTCAAGGCCAACTACGTAGGCCTGCCGTGCGTCGATCGCTACATCTTCGGTTACGGCATGGACTACAAAGGCTACTGGCGCAACGCCAACGGCATCTTCGCCGTGAAGGGGATGTGACCATGCGCCAGCCTGCGTTCATCGACCAATCGCTGTTCGCCGGGCTGGCCGAAAAGGCTGCTGCCAACCCGCGCGGGCGGCAGCACCATAACTTCCATGAAATGGAAGAGCCTTGCCACCGCATGGCGGTCGGGCTGCAGCCGAACACCTACATTCCGCCACACCGCCACTTGAGCGACGACAAGGCCGAAGCCCTGATCGTGCTCAAGGGCCGTCTGGGCCTGCTGATCTTCGATGAGCAGGGCGCGGTGACCGACAAGCGGGTGTTGCAGGCAGGCGGCGACTGCCTGGGCGTGGATCTTGCCCCCGGTACCTACCATGGCCTGGTGGTACTGGAGCCGGACAGCATCCTGTTCGAGTGCAAGGCCGGGCCGTACCGGCCGGTGGGCGAAGGCGAACATGCACACTGGGCGCCGCGCGAGGGTGAAGCCGGCGTGGCCGAGTACCAGGCCTGGATGCTCGCGCAGTTCGATTGATGTTGCCCTTACCGGCCTCATCGCCGGCAAGCCAGCTCCCACAAGGATAGCGCCGTACCTGTGGGAGCTGGCTTGCCGGCGATGAGGCCGGTACAGCCCAGGCACAGCGTGCTAGAGTGCTCCTTCATACAAGGAGCCTCACATGCGTGCGATTCTTCCCCTCCTGCTGGCAGTCAGCCTGCCACTCGCCGCCGCACCGCTGCACAGCCAGTTCCTGCCACCCGACGATCTCTCCCTGCGCCAGGAAGCGCCGACCGGGCAGCAATTGCTGCAAGTGACCGACTACTCGGTGGTGGTCGGCGCCCAGCGCCAGTCCGATCAGCAGCCGATCCCGATCACCTCATCGTTGCAGGTGCGCCTCAAGGGCAAACCGCTGAGCAAGGGGGCGACCATTGCCCAGGTGCTGCTGACCTTCGACGGTGAAGCGGCCAAGAGCCTGAAGAAACCCGTGTATGACGAGAAAACCCGCACCCTGAGCCTGAATTACCCGGTCAGCGATTACCGGGTGATCATGGACTTGCTGCGCAATGAAACGCTGTATGTGCAGTTTCTGACCTATGCCAACGGCCACATCTGGGCCGACCTGCACACCGGCACCGTACGTACGCGTTGAGGCACGCAGGCTGCGGGGGGTAAACTGCCGGCCTTCGAAATTCCGTGATGGCCCAGTTGGAGTCGGCAATGCGTAAAGACAAGAAACAGGTAATCGGCGACGAAATCAGCGACGATTACATCAAGTCGTTCCTTCAGTTCGAACCGGCCGATGGCGTGACCTCGCCGTCGCTGCACAAGCTGGTCAAGGCCTACCGTGGCCTGCGCGTCGACGACTTCGAGCGCTTTGTCGGCTTCTTTGTCGAGGCTGGCCTGGACCTGGATGGCAAGGACGAGCATGGCAAGACCTTTGTCGAGCAGATTGCCGACCAGCGCAATGCGCCTGAGTACGTCGAGATTATCGCTAACGCCCGTGGCTGATCGTTAGCCTGTACCGGCCTCTTCGCGGGCATGCCCGCTCCCACAGGTTTCGCGTTGCCCCAGGCTTTTCGCTATCCCTGTGGGAGCGGGCGAGCCCGCGAAGAGGCCGGCACAGGCTGACAAAGAACCAGGCACAAAAAAACGCCCCGAGGGGCGTTTTTTCGTTACCGGGCGGCTCAGGCGTAGTGCTTGGCCGCCGGGCTGCTTTCTACCAGGTCCAGCGCCACGTCGTTGTCGGCGCTGATCTTGTGGTACAGGGCGGCATCGGTGGCCAAGGTCTTCTCGCGAGCCGGGAAGATTTCCTTGAGCTTGGCAGCCCAGGCACCTTTGGCCTGCTCGGGGAAGCAGCGTTCGATCAGTTCCAGCATGATCGACACGGTTACCGACGCACCCGGCGAAGCGCCGAGCAATGCAGCCAGGCTGCCATCCTGAGCCGAGACCAACTCGGTACCAAATTGCAGCACGCCGCCTTTCTTCGGGTCTTTCTTGATGATCTGCACACGCTGACCAGCCACTTCCAGGCGCCAGTCTTCGGCCTTGGCCTGCGGGTAGAAGCGGCGCAGGGCTTCCAGGCGCTGCTCCATCGACTGCATCACTTCGCTGACCAGGTATTTGGTCAGGTCCATGTTGTCGCGGGCCACGGCCAGCATCGGGCCGATGTTGCCCATGCGCACCGACAGCGGCAGGTCCATCAACGAACCGTGCTTGAGGAACTTGGTGGTGAAGCCTGCGTATGGGCCGAACAGCAACGAAGTCTTGCCGTCCACGACGCGGGTGTCCAGGTGCGGAACCGACATCGGCGGGGCGCCCACGGCGGCCTGGCTGTAGACCTTGGCCTGGTGCTGCTTGACGATTTCCGGGTTGTCGCAACGCAGCCACTGGCCACTGACAGGGAAGCCGCCAAAGCCTTTGCTTTCCGGGATGCCAGACGCTTGCAGCAGCGGCAGGGCCGCGCCACCGGCGCCGAGGAAGACGAAGCGGGCGTCCACTTCGCGGCTGCCGCCGCTGTTGACGTCCTTGATGCTCACGGTCCAGCCGTTGCCATTACGGCGCAGGCCGACAACCTTCTTGCTGTACTTCACCTGCGCGTCCGGCGAGTCGCCCAGCAGCTTGAGCAGCTTGTTGGTCAGGGCGCCGAAGTTGACGTCGGTGCCTTTGGCTACGCGGGTAGCTGCAATGTGCTGGTCCGCCGGGCGGCCTGGCATCATCAGCGGCATCCAGTCGTTCATCACCGCCTTGTCTTCGGTGTATTCCATGTCGGCGAAGGCGTGGTGCTGCTTGAGCAGCTCGAAGCGCTTCTTGAGGAACGAAACACCCTTGTCACCCTCGACGTAGCTCAGGTGCGGGACAGGGTTGATGAACGCACGCGCCGAGCCAAAGTTGCCCTTCTTGCTCAGGTAGGCCCAGAACTGACGAGAAACCTCGAACTGGGTGTTGATGTGCACGGCCTTCTTGATGTCGATGCTGCCATCGGCGGCCTGCGGCGTGTAGTTAAGCTCGCACAGGCCAGCGTGGCCGGTGCCTGCGTTGTTCCAGGGGTTGGAGCTTTCCGCGGCTCCGGAGTCCATCGCCTCCACGACCTCAAGCTTCAGGGTCGGGTCGAGCTCCTTGAGCAGTACGGCCAGGGTGGCACTCATGATGCCTGCGCCTACCAGTACCACATCAACCGATTCGTTCTGCGCCATTTAACGCGTCTCCACAATCTACAGCTACCTAATTGACAGCATAGGACCTGGGTTCGCCAGGGTCGCCATGTCCGACTTTTCGCAGTTCTTGCAACTTCCGCGGACACCGCCAATCAGTCTTCGGGTTCGGGTATTGAACGCCGTTTGCCACGGGTGCGGCAATTCGACTTATGGTCAAGGTGTCGTGCGTGCGTTATGGAACGGTTCAGACACTCATGCGGGATGAGTGAATTTGCCGCCTGTTCAGGGCTGTTCGGGACACATCTGCCGCTTTTGCACATGCCAGACTGTTCATTTGCTCGCCACACTCTTGTGAAGTTGTGAAAACCGTTTTTTCACGCTCTTTTGGAGACGTGAACCTCAAAAGGGGACTGCGCGATGGCAACCCGCAGGTTCATGCAGTGTGAAGGGCCGGAAAAGCAGGCACGACAGCCGATGCAAGACCTGAGTGGAAGGCTCTCTGTGGGCTAGGCAGTGAAGTTGCCGGGGTCAATCGGCGAGTGCGGGGCCCGATCAGGAGACGTCCTTATAATCGGGGGGAGATTATAGCGATGTCGCGGGCAGAAATGTCGCCATTCGTGGCTTTTTATTGCAGCGTTTGTCAGGCTGCGAGGATGCGCTGGTGCCAGCGGCGGCTTGCGCGTGTGCAAGCCCGGGCGTCGGCGGGCAGCTCGCGGCCCAGCCAGGCCAGCTGGATTTCACTCACCTGGACCCAGCCACTGCCACCGGGTGCCTGGCTGCATTGCTTGAAGGCCAGGCATTTGCCCTGGGCATCGAGGCGGGCGTAGGCGTTGTGGCGCGGGCGTTGGAAGAGCAGGGTCCAGAGCGAAGCCATGGCGGCGAGTCCTGTGCGTTAGGGCTTGGCGCAAGGATAAGGGCGGGGCCATGAAACGATTGTGACAGCGAGCTTCAAGCGACAAGCTGCAAGCTGCAAGCAAATGCCTGCTGCCCGCGCGATCTGCTTTTTCTTGCCGCTTGCCGCTTACAGCTTGCCGCTAGGTATACTGTGGGCCTTTGCCGCATTTTCTGGAGAAACGCGCATGTTGCAACGTCTGTTGTTCGGTTTGATTGCCGTGGCCAGTCTTAGCCTGGTCGGTTGTGCCCACAGCCCGCAACAACTCAATCCGCAACCCACGCTCAATGCCCAGCTTGCGCCGGTCGGCCACGGCCAGCCGGTCGTGGTCCGGGTGGTTGACGGGCGGGCTTCGCAATCGCTGGGCACCCGTGGTGGCATGTATCCCGAGACCAGCACCATCAGTGTCAGCGGTAACGACGTGGTACCCAAGCTGCAAGCCCAGGCCGAAGCTGCCGTGCGCCTGCTTGGCTTCACCCCGACGCCAAACGCTTCTAACGCTCCGCAGCTGACAGTGACCCTGGCAGAGCTGAAGTATCAATCGCCCAAAGACAACCTGTACGTGACCGAGGCCACCATCGGCGCCACCTTCCGTGCCGACGTGCGCAATGGCGGGCGCAGCTACAGCGGCCGTTACGGCGCTTCGCTGGACCAGCGTTTCGGCATGGCGCCGAACCAGGACACCAACACCCAGCTGGTGGGCGATGTGCTGAGCGATGCCCTGACCCGCCTGTTCAAGGACCCGACCATCGGGCAGGTGCTGGGGCAGTAAGCCTCAGGTTGGATAAAGAAAACCCGCTGCCTGTGTTCAGTCAGCGGGTTTTTTGTTGCTTGCGCCGGCCTCTTCGCGGGCACGCCCGCTCCCACAGGGATCGGTGCAGGCTCACGCAGCTTCTATATGGAAATCCAGCAAACTGAAGCCGGTCCCGGCATCCACCTCTGGCAAATCCTCATGCACATGCCCACCCAGCGCGCAGTAGACCAGCCATTGGCGGTCTTGCACGTTGATGGCAAAACCATCGATCAGCGCCTGCTGTTCATCGCTCTGGGCAACGAGGTAGAGGCGGTCCTGGTTTTCGGCGTGCAGCATGACAAGCTCCGGATCATGAAAAGGCCGACAGGGTGGCCTGTTCTGATGACGAGCGAATGACAGATGAAATTTAATGACACTTTGTCGCCCGGGCCGGGCGCCAGGGTGTGACTTGGGTAGAATGCGGGCCTTTGCTGCTGCTCACACCGAGGTCGCGTGATGTCCTTGCAAGTGCTCTGGGGTTTCCTGGCTGCCCATCCCGCCAAGTGGATCAACCTGCTGGCGTTGCTGCTCACCTGCCCAGGCGGGCTGCTGCTGCACAGCGCGCGGCGGCGCGATGCCGAGACCCGCGAATACATGGCGGTGGATGAGGGCGTGGTGGATGCGTTCGACCTTCGAGTGCCGCGCTACTTCTATATTCTCGGTTTTTCGTGCCTGGCGATGGCGTTGCTGTTGTCCTGGTTCAGCACCTGGGTTTGAGAACCTGGGGCCGCGTTGCGGCCCCAAAATCCATCAGGCTACAGGTGCCTGTTGCCTGACCTGGTACTGGTTACGCACCGGCGTCGCATACTGCAACACCAGGTACGGTCGCTGCTCTTCAGGGCAGGCATCCAGGCGGCGTTGCCATTCTTCCTTGGCCTTGGCCAACTCATCGGCCGGGAACACCTTCTCGGCACTCGGCACGTGCAGGGCATCGTCCTGGCCATCCCACATCGCATACGCCAGGTAATGCACCGGGAACAGCCGGTAACCGCCGAGGATCTGCCGGTCAATTTCCACTGCCAGCTGCTTGGTGTCCTCGTAGTACTCGGTCACCGGTGGGGCAAAGCTGATGTGCACCCGGCCCTTGTAGCCGGTAATGCCCTTGGCGATGCTGTTGTCATCCTCGCCCGGCGCCTTCTTGTAAGTGCCGGTGGTGGCGCGGATGTAGAGCTCGCGCGCCTTGGCCTGGTCGCACGGGTCGTATTCGTAGCTGATCGACACCGGTGTAAGGTTCAGGCTCTGGATCACTGCGCCGAAAGGCTCGTCCTTGCGGCTCATGTGGAACATCTTGAGGATCGCCGAATCGGTACGGTCATCACCGTCCTTGGCGCGGCCTTCGGCCTGGGCGATCCAGATCGAGGTGGCGTCGTTGCGGATCGAGTGGCTGATGTAGGCCGAAAGCAACTGGTAGGCGGCCAGCTTCTCACGGCGCCCACTGATCGAACGGTGCACGATGAAGCTCTTGTTCAGGCGCATCATGTCGCTGACAAAGGGCTTTTGCAGCAGGTTGTCACCAATGGCGATACGCGGCGTGGGCAAGCCGGCGTGGTACACCGCGTAGTTGACAAAGGCCGGGTCCATGACGATGTCACGGTGGTTGGCCAAAAACAGGTAGGCGGTGCCGGCCTTGAGCTGCTCCACGCCCGAATAGGTAACGCCGTCGGTGGCGCGGTCGATGGTCTGGTCGACGTAGTACTCGACTTTGTCCTGCAAGGTCGAGACACAGGTGACGCCGGCGAACTCTTTGCGCAAGCGGCGGGCAATCAGCGGCTTGAGCAACCAGCCGAGAGCGCCGGCCGCCCGCGGGAAGCGGAAGTGGGTGAGGATATCGAGGAATGCCGGGTCGCTGAGCAGGCGTGCCAGAACGGCAGGGACCTCAGCGTCGTCGTACGGTCGGATGGCATCGAATTCGCCCATCATGCTCTCTTGTTGGAAACGGCTAGGGTAATAAGGTAGGGCGGGCTCCGAAAATACGGCTCGGACACCCACAGGCCCTGTAAACAGACCGGCAATTATACGCATAAGTCACCCCGGAGGCCGCGATGCTGGAAACTGCGATCTACGATTGCCCTTATTGTGGCGAAGAAGTCGAAACCACGGTGGACCTGTCCGGTGGCGATCAGGAGTACATCGAGGACTGCCAGGTGTGCTGCAAGCCTATCCGCTTCGTGCTGCAGGTTCATGGCGAGGAATGGATGCTGGATGTGTTCGGTGAGAATGACTGATGCGGCGGATCTACGAACCAGAAAACCTGCTGGAAGCCGAAATGCTGCTTGGCATGCTGGCCAGTGAAGGCATCAGCGTTCAGCTGGTGGGCCGTGACCTGATGGGCGGTGTAGGTGAACTGCCCCTGCACGGCCTGCTCGGGCTTGCAGTGGCAGATGAGCAGGCCGAATACGCACGGCAGCTGATCGATGCGTACAATGATGCCCAGCCACTGGTTGGCGACGAACCGGAGAGTTTCCCCGGTACCTTGATCTGCTAGGTTCTGAATTCGCCCATGTGTGGACGTTACGCCCTGTTTCGCTGGCCCCAGGCGCTTGCCAGCCTGCCTGGTTTCCCCGACGGCCAGCCGGCCCAATGGAACATCGCGCCAGGTGCCACGGTGCTGATCCAGCGCCAGCTCGACGGCCAGCAGCAACTGGCCCAGGCGCGCTGGGGGCTTACCCCCGCCTGGCTCACCGACCTTTCGCGCACCCCCGCCCATGCACGGGCGGAGACCTTGGCCGAGCAGCCGATGTTCCGCGAAGCATTTCGCCTGCGCCGTTGCCTGATGCCGGCCAATGGTTTCTACGAGTGGCGCGGTTCGGTGCGTAAACGGCCTTACTGGCTGACGCCAGGGCAGGGTGCCTCGCTGTATTTTGCCGCTGTGTGGGAGGCCTACCCGGTGCAGGACCAAGTGTGGCTGAGTTGTGCAGTGGTGACCCAGGCCGCGATGAACCAGCGCCGACCGCTGCTTCTCGACGAGGCCGGCCAAGCCGCCTGGCTGGACCCGCACACACCGTTGCCGCGCTTGCTTGAGTTGCTCGCCAGCCCGCCGGCGACGCTGCGCGAGCGGGCCCTGGCGAACTTTGTCAATGACCCGAAACTGAACGCGCCAGAGTGCCTGACCCCGGCGTGATATGCGTCTGGTTAAATGCTGAAGCAGTACCTGTCATTTTTGCTAGTTTCCGCTATCGAAAAGTGCTCGTAGAGTAAGTCGTATACCTGAAAACAAAGCGCTTGGTTCATGAGGCGTGGCGTTCTATATAGCGGACTATTTGCAAGGAATTTACCATGGAGCTCAATGCCTTATTGGACGAAGTGCGTGCGCGGATAACGGATTTATCTGAGTCAATGGAATTTCCAATTATGCCCAGTGCGGATGCCGACCGCAGGCGGTATGGACGATGGAGGAAATACGCGGACTTCCAGCCGACAGGGATATTTATCGAGCCGAATGGTACCGTCGAATTTGATCTCGTGTTACCCAGAACGTCCGAAGTTGAAGTACAAGTATGGGTTGGCACTCCCGGGTTCAATGTGAGCGGGTCTGAAGAGGAAGATCTTCGCATCTACGATGTGACTTCGACGAGCGGAACCGTTACAGATCTGCAGGGCGGGCTGCTATGGCTGCGCGTTGTCTCAGATGAGCCGAGTGCAAGATCAAAGGTCGCACAATTCGTGCCCACTCGTCTTGATCGCGCGAAGAAAATTCCAGTATTTGTACAGGGTAAAACATCCCCGCTGCTGTGGCCCTTGATACTGTTTTTCTTTGAGGACCTAGGTGAACGATCACCCGTGCAGTTTGTTAACGATAAGGTCGTGATAACGGCTTGGCGCTCTACCGCAGTGGAATTTGTTACACATAATCCTTCGGAAGTATTGGATGAATATGAAAATATTCTCCGTGTCGAAGATGAAATGGCCGCGATTGGAACGGGTTCGGGGCAGATTCTGCCCAGCCCGCTACGGATTCTTGTTTCAGAAAAAGAACAAGGCATCCCCGATGCCGCTAACTACCGAATCAGCCTGCCACAGTATGGCCGCTCATTGTTGACCGCTGCAGGTGTGCGCGGAGACTGGGGTGTTTGGCATGAATTCGGTCACATGCAGCAGCAAATTGCATGGAGTGCAAAGGCCCTGACCGAAAATTCGGTCAATATCTTCTCGCTCGCGGCGCAGCGTGCGTTGAAGCAATATTCGAGGGTGGCGCCCTACAATCTACAAGCCCATGCGTTCCTTGATAATCCGGATCCGAACAAAAAGTTTGAAGATCTTGGAGATTTTGTCCGGCTTATCATGTGGGAGCAACTGCGAGTAGCCTATGGCGATGAATTCTTTCACCGGCTTCATCATGAGGCGCGGACAAATGGAATCAGCGACACCGGACAAGGCGATGCTCAATACCGTCATTACTTCATGGTTACCAGCTCACTGGCTGCGCGGCACGATCTGACAACCTTCTTCACCCGCTGGGGTTTGCATCCCACAGAGCGCACGCTTACAGCCATCCGAGACCTGAGGCTGCCCCAACCAACCCCTGATCCCTCGACCCTTCACATAAAAGCCGAAACACAGATCGACATTGCCGCCACACATTCCGGCAGCTTCGTGATTATAGGAACTGCCCGTCCGCGCAGCCGGCTGAAAACTACCAATGATCCCAAGCAAGGCTGGTTCGACCCAGAAGGGGGAATTACCTATGCCCGACGCGCGGGAGAGTTCGTCGTAGTCACCAATAGAACGGTGAATGGGAAGTGTGTGGTCAAGTCTTACGACCCGGATACGGGGGAGGCTCTAGGTGAGTCTAACCATGTCTCGCCGGTCTTGGATGACGATACATTGCAATCCTGCCACTGCACGGAACTCACAGATGATCACTGATCGTCTGGAGTTTCAGAGGCTGCCGGTCGCAATCCGCCTTGCGAAGCCTTTCATGAGCGTGTTTGCGTTAGCAGGACTGTAAAGAAACTTTCCTTTGGCTATGGCGGGGTGGGGGCGACTCGGCCTAGGATACGGCGCATGTAAAAAGGGAGTGTTTTCATGCGTAAGTCTTTTGTCGTCAGCCTGTTGAGTGCTGGCATCCTGCTGGCCGGCTGCCAGGCGGTGAACACCACCAGTGGCGGTGCTGTCGGCGTGCAGCGCCAGCAGTACATGTTCAGCATGCTCTCGACCGATGAGGTCAACCAGATGTACGCGCAGTCGTACCAGCAGACCCTGGGTGAGGCCTCGAGCAAAGGCGTGCTCGACAAGTCCAGCGCCGATGCCAAGCGGGTGCAGGTCATTGCCAACCGCCTGATCGCCCAGGCACCCAAGTTCCGCCCGGATGCCGCGCAATGGAACTGGGAAGTCAACGTGATCAAGAGCGATGAACTGAACGCCAATTGCGGCCCGGGCGGCAAGATCATCGTGTACACCGGGCTGATCGATCAGCTCAAGCTCACCGATGCTGAAATTGCGGCGGTGGTGGGCCACGAGATTGCTCACGCCCTGCGCGAGCACAGCCGTGAAGCGATGTCCAAGGCCTATGGCGTACAAATGGCCCGCCAGGGTGCAGGTGCCCTGTTGGGCTTGGGCGAGAGCAGCATGGCAGTGGCCGATGCCGTGGTGAACTACTCCATGACCCTGCCCAACAGCCGGGCCAATGAGAACGAAGCCGACCTGATCGGCCTGGAGCTGTCGGCACGTGCGGGTTATGACCCGAATGCCGCGATCACCTTGTGGAACAAGATGAGCAAGGCTTCCGAAGGTGCGCCGCCAGAGTTCATGAGTACTCACCCGGCTTCTGAAAGCCGCATTGCTTCGTTGCAGGCGGCAATTCCGAAGGTGATGCCGCTGTACCAGGCTGCGGCCAAGCAGTAAGAGCAGCTACAAGTTTCAAGCTGCAAGCTACAAGTCAAGGCAGTATCGGCTTTGCTTGCAGCTTGCAGCTTGCAGCTTTCAGCCCACCCAGCCACTGGCCTTCATCGCCGAATAGACGGCCACGATCGCCAGCACGAAGAACGCCGTGGCCGCCAGGCGACGGATCAGCGTCAGCGGCAGTTTGTCGGCCGCGAAGTTACCCGCCAGCACCACTGGCACGTTGGCAATCAGCATTCCCAGGGTAGTGCCGATAATGACCATGATCAGGTGCGGATACTGCGCAGCCAGCATGACCGTGGCGACCTGGGTCTTGTCACCGATTTCGGCCAGGAAGAACGCGATCAGCGTGGTCAGGAACGGCCCGAAACGGCGTGCCGGGTTCTCGTCGTCATCCATCTTGTCCGGGACCAGGGTCCACAGCGCAGTGGCGGTAAAGCTCGCCGCCAGGATCCAGTGCAGTGCCGAATCGCTGAAAAAACTGCCAAACCACGCGCCCACGGCACCGGCCGCAGCATGGTTGGCCAGGGTAGCGGCGACGATGCCGGCAATGATCGGCCAGGGCTTGCGGAAGCGGGCAGCGAGAATGAGCGCGAGCAGTTGCGTCTTGTCGCCGATTTCGGCGAGCGCAACGATAGCGGTGGGGACCAACAGAGATTCCAGCATCAGGATTCCTACGGGGGCGGGTCGACACGGCTATGACACGTACAGCCTCCCCGCCCCGGGTAAGGTGTGCGTGTCATAGGTCTTGTCAAACCCTGGATCCGTCTACGCGGATCTCTCCATGCAGGCTGGCATGGTGGGTCGCACGCGCCATGGTCTGTGGACCAAGTATGTTGACGCGTACCGGGCGAGCAGTGCGCTCGCGGGAGACTACTCCCCTAGGACGGTGCGGATTCTGCCTAGGCAAAACATTTTCGGCAAGCGGTGTTTTTAACCGCGTGTTGCCTGGTAAATCCGAAAACCGTCAGCCTCGTCGCGTACCTGGCAGTTGCCCAGCGCCCCTTCGATAAGCGGTTGATAGCGCAGGAAGCTGTTGGCAACCAGGCGCATTTCGCCACCTTTTCGCAGATGAACGGCGGATTTTTTCAGCAAGTTTTCCGAGGCCTGGTAGTTGGTGTGCACCCCGGTGTGGAACGGCGGGTTGCTCAGGATCAGGCTCAGCTCGGTGGGTGCTGCGTCGATACCATCACCGCTGATCACATCGCCTTCCAGGCCGTTGGCGGCCAGGGTCAGGCGGCTGGCCGCCACGGCGAAGGCGTCCACGTCCAGCAGGGTTACCCGGCTTTGCGGGTAACGGCGCTTGACCGTGGCGCCCAAAATCCCGGCGCCACAGCCAAAGTCCAGCACATGCCCGCTCGGCAGGCCGTCGAGGTGCTTGAGCAGCAGGGCGGTACCTCGGTCCAGCCGCCCATGGCTGAATACGCCGGGCAGGCTGACCACCTGCAACGGGCCGTCTTCCAGGG
The DNA here is from genome assembly GCF_044769185.1 of Pseudomonas sp. NPDC090592. Classification (NCBI taxonomy): domain Bacteria; kingdom Pseudomonadati; phylum Pseudomonadota; class Gammaproteobacteria; order Pseudomonadales; family Pseudomonadaceae; genus Pseudomonas; species Pseudomonas sp. NPDC090592. The sequence goes on along the minus strand of NZ_JBIVXJ010000010.1, from coordinate 94,185 downwards.
CTAGCTCGAAGCGCTCGGCCAGGCTTTGCAGCGGCTTGGCTTCAGGCGCCTGCTCGATGGTCACTTGCCACAGCTGGCAGTGCCGGGCGCTGTCGAGCTTGCGCGGTTTGCCAAAGGCTTGCAGCTGTTTGGCCGCCCCTTCGATGCCGCCGCGCTTTTCGCCGACCAGGTACAGCTCGCGGCCGGCCAGGCGCGATGCCAGGGCATTGAGCAGGTAGGCCGCCAGTTCGCGAGACTTGGGCAGGAACAGCACAGCGCTGTCGAAGGCCGCTGCAGGCGGCTCGACCCCATAATGACTGCGCCCGGCAAAGCGGCTGTCGAGCATGGCCTGATCGCCTGCATGCCAAGTCCAGGCCTGGGCCTGCGGCAATTGCGTGAGCAGGCCATCGGCGGGGGCACCAGCGATCAGCAGCGGCCCCTGGAACAGCTCTGCCTGGCGGAGCAACACTTCACTGCGCGGGTCCATGGACGACGCCTCCTGGAAAAAGTGGCGCAGTGTAGCAGAGGCGGGCGACGGGCTCAGCTGACTACGCGGCGTGGCTGCCCGGCAAAGAAGGCTTGGGCGTTCTCGCTGAGCTGGCCGACGATACGCTGGCGCGACTCCACCGCACCCCAGGCGCTGTGTGGGGTGATGACCAGGCGCGGGATGCCGGGCTCGAGCAGCGGGTTGCCGTTGACCGGCGGTTCCACGCTCAGCACGTCGGTGGCCGCGCCGCCCAGGTGGCCACTGCGCAGCGCGTCGGCCAGCGCCTGTTCGTCGATCAGGCCACCGCGAGCGGTATTGACCACCAGCGCATCGGGCTTGAGCAGGGCCAGTTCGCGGGCACCGAGCATGTGCCGGGTGTGCTCGTTCAGCGGGCAATGCAGGGTCAAGGCGTCGACTTGTGGCAATAGCTCGTCCAGCGGCAGGCGGTCGTCACGTTCCGGGCGCCCAGGGATCTGCCCGCTCAGCACACGCATGCCAAAGGCCTCGGCCAGCCTTGCTACAGCGCCACCCAGTTCGCCGTGGCCAAGCAGGCCGAGGGTTTTGCCTTCCAGCTCGACGATGGGGAAGTCCAGCAGGCAGAACTGGCTGGCCTTCGCCCACTGGCCGTCGGCCACTGCCTGGTTGTAGTCGCACAGGCGGGTTGCCAGGGCCAGCAACAGGGCGAGGGTGTGCTGCGCGACGGACGGCGTGCCGTAGCCCTGGCAGTTGCAGACGGTGATGCCTTGGGCGCGCGCCGCCGCCAGGTCGACGTTGTTGGTACCGGTGGCAGCTACCAGGATCAGCTTGAGTTGCGGGTTGGCCGCCAGGGTTGCGGCGTCAAGCATGACCTTGTTGCTGATCACCGCGACCGCGCCTTGCAGGCGTTCTGCGACCTGGCCGGGACCGGTGGCGGCGAACAGCTCGAATTCATCGAATTGCTGCTTGAGGGGCGAAAGGTCGAGGTCGCCAAGGTCCAGGGACTGGTGATCGAGAAACACGGCGCGACGCGGGCTGGGCATGAGGTTCTCCGGTGGCAGGGCGGGATAATGGTGTTTTGGGCCATTCGCGGGCGTGCCCGCGAAAGGACCCTTTGCTCCAGCACAGGTACTGAAGCTTTCAGCGCAGTGTCTAGCCCGTGGTTACCGCCCGTCAACGCCCGCCGCTCATACCTTCGCCAGGCAAATCATTCCTTCGGCTGATTTAGCCGTCACATTGGCGAACTACAGTAGTTCCCAGACTTGTCCGGCCCGCTTTTCAGAAAAGGGATACCCATGTTGCAGACCCGCATCATCAAACCCGCCGAGGGCGCCTACGCCTACCCATTGCTGATCAAGCGCCTGCTGATGTCTGGCAGCCGCTATGAGAAAACCCGCGAAATCGTCTACCGCGACCAACTGCGGCTGACCTATCCGCAGCTCAACGAGCGCATCGCGCGCCTGGCCAATGTGCTGACCGAGGCCGGGGTTAAGGCCGGTGATACCGTGGCGGTAATGGACTGGGACAGCCACCGCTACCTGGAATGCATGTTCGCCATCCCCATGATCGGTGCGGTGGTGCATACCATCAACGTGCGCCTTTCGCCTGAGCAGATCCTCTACACCATGAACCACGCCGAAGACCGCGTGGTGCTGGTCAACAGCGACTTCGTCGGCCTGTATCAGGCTATTGCCGGGCAATTGACCACAGTCGACAAGACCCTGCTGCTGACCGATGGCCCTGACAAGACCGCCGAGCTACCCAACCTGGTGGGTGAATACGAGCAATTGCTGGCCGCTGCCAGCCCGCACTACGATTTCCCCGACTTCGACGAAAACTCGGTGGCCACCACCTTCTACACCACCGGCACCACCGGCAACCCCAAGGGTGTGTACTTCACCCACCGGCAACTGGTGCTGCACACCCTGGCTGAGGCCTCGGTCACTGGCAGTATCGACAGCGTGCGCCTGCTGGGCAGCAACGACGTGTACATGCCCATTACCCCGATGTTCCACGTGCATGCCTGGGGCATTCCCTACGCTGCCACCATGCTTGGCATGAAGCAGGTGTACCCGGGGCGCTACGAGCCAGACATGCTGGTCAAGCTGTGGCGTGAGGAGAAAGTCACCTTCTCCCATTGCGTGCCGACCATCTTGCAGATGCTGCTCAATTGCCCGACCGCGCAGGGCCAGGACTTCGGCGGCTGGAAGATCATCATCGGTGGCAGCGCGCTCAACCGTTCGCTGTACCAGGCTGCCCTGGCGCGTGGCATCCAGCTGACCGCCGCCTATGGCATGTCCGAAACCTGCCCGCTGATTTCCGCTGCGCACCTGAACGACGAACTGCAGGCCGGCAGCGAGGATGAACGTATCACCTACCGGATCAAGGCTGGCGTGCCGGTGCCGCTGGTTGAGGCGGCGATTGTCGACGGTGACGGCAACTTCCTGCCGGCCGATGGTGAAACCCAGGGCGAGCTGGTGCTGCGCGCGCCGTGGCTGACCATGGGCTATTTCAAGGAGCCGGAAAAGAGCGAGGAGCTGTGGCAGGGCGGCTGGCTGCACACCGGTGACGTCGCCACCCTCGACGGCATGGGCTATATCGACATCCGCGATCGCATCAAGGATGTGATCAAGACCGGTGGCGAGTGGATTTCCTCTCTAGACCTGGAAGACCTGATCAGCCGTCACCCGGCCGTGCGCGAAGTCGCCGTGGTTGGGGTGGCCGACCCGCAATGGGGCGAGCGCCCGTTTGCCCTGCTGGTGGTGCGCGACGGCCAGGCCATCGATGCCAAGGCGCTCAAGGAACACCTCAAGCCGTTCGTCGAACTGGGGCACATCAACAAGTGGGCGATTCCCAGCCAGATCGCCGTTGTTACTGAAGTTCCCAAGACCAGCGTCGGCAAGCTCGACAAGAAACGCATCCGTCAGGACATCGTCCAGTGGCAGGCCAGCAACAGCGCGTTCCTTTCAACACTGTAACCGCCGTGCGGGTCGCGAACGTCAGAACGCGACCCGCACGCTAGAGGCCTCGGCGCCTTGCCAAACGGCAGAAATGCGCCATCCTTTAGCACTGCCAGCCCGCAACCGGAGCAACAGTGCAGCGAGTTGGCGGCACGGAGCGCAAATCACACTTTAGAGGGATCAAGCGCCTGTGCCTTGCTGGCTATAGTCGGGGCCAGGGGATTTTCAGGAATGGGGGAGGGCGACACGCGCAAGCCGTGTCGCCGCGGGCGAAAGCCTGCAAACCGGTCGCTCGGGCCGTTCTTGAAGGGACTCACTGCCATAACAATAAAGTACATGGAGTAGCGTCGATGAAATCTGCAAACCTGTTCTGGCGCCGGGCCAAGTTGCCCCTGGCCGTCAGCCTTGCTTCCACGCTCGCAAGTCCTGCTTTCGCTGTCAGTTTCAACATTGGTGAAATCGAAGGCCAGTTCGACTCCTCGCTCTCCATCGGCGCCAGCTGGTCGACGGCCAACCCCAACAAGAACCTGATCGGGGTGAACAACGGCGGCAAGGGCCTGTCGCAGACCTCCGACGACGGCCACCTGAACTTCAAGAAGGGCGAAACCTTCTCCAAGATCTTCAAGGGTATCCATGACCTGGAGCTCAAGTACGGCGATACCGGTGTGTTCGTGCGCGGCAAGTACTGGTACGACTTCGAGCTGAAGGACGAGGGCCGTGAGTTCAAGGACATCAGCGACTCCAACCGCAAGGAAGGCGCCAAGTCTTCCGGCGCCCAGTTGCTCGACGCCTTCGTGTACCACAACTACTCCATCGGTGATCAGCCTGGCTCCGTGCGCCTTGGCAAGCAGGTGGTGAGCTGGGGCGAAAGTACCTTCATTGGCGGTGGCATCAACTCGATCAACCCCATTGATGTATCGGCGTTTCGCCGCCCAGGGGCCGAGATCAAGGAAGGCCTGATCCCGGTCAACATGTTCTACATCTCGCAAAGCCTGACCGACAACCTGTCGGCCGAAGCCTTCTACCAGATCGAGTGGGACCAGACGGTTGTCGACAACTGCGGCACCTTCTTCTCCCAGCCGGACATCATCGCCGATGGCTGTACCGACAACCTGCGTGTGCTTAACAGCAGCCGTACGGTGCCGGGCGCGGCCCAGCAGTTCCTCGCCACGCGTGGAGTGAACATCAACGAAGAAGGTGTAATGGTGGCCCGTGGCGCCGACCGCGACGCCCGTGACAGCGGCCAGTTCGGTGTGGCCATGCGCTACATGTTCGAACCGCTCGACACCGAATTTGGCGCCTATTTCATGAACTACCACAGCCGGGCGCCGATCTTCAGCGCTACCGGTGCCGCGCCTTCGGTATTTGCCGGGCTGAGTGCGCTGCCGGCGCAACTGCGTGCACTGGCGCCGTTGATCGTCGCGGGTAACTCGAAGTATTTCGTCGAGTACCCCGAAGACATCCGCCTGTATGGCCTGAGTTTCTCCACCACGCTTCCCACCGGCACCGCGTGGAGCGGTGAAATCAGCTACCGGCCGAATGCCCCGGTGCAGCTCAACACCACCGATATCCTGTTCGCTGGCGTGCGTCCGATTGGCGGTGCATTGACCAACGCCTCGCTGCTTACCGGTACGCCAGGGCAGGACCTGCACGGCTATCGTCGCAAGGAGATCACTCAATTCCAGACCACCCTGACGCACTTCTTCGACCAGGTGATGGGCGCCAGCCGCATGACTGTAGTGGGCGAAGTTGGGGTCACCCACGTTGGCGGCCTGGAAAACGCACGCGAGACCCGCTATGGCCGTGACCCAGTCTTCGGGCCTGGCCCGCTGCCTGCCACCGGCGGTGCCGACACCTGCCAAGCGCTCAATGCCAGCACCATCGCGGGTGCTGGTGCGGGGGCATCCACTGCCAACCTGAACCGCAACTGCGAGAACGATGGCTACACCACCAGCACTTCCTGGGGTTACCGCGCCCGCGTCATCTGGGACTACAACGACGTGTTCGCCGGGGTCAACCTGAAACCGAGCGTGGCCTGGTCGCATGACGTTTCCGGCTACTCGCCAGGCCCTGGTGCGAACTTCGAGGAGGGCCGCAAGGCAATTAGCCTGGGCCTGGACGCCGAGTACCAGAACACCTACACGGCGAGCCTGTCGTACACCAACTTCTTCGACGGCAAGTACACCACCGTGGATGACCGCGACTTCGTCGCCCTCAGCTTCGGCGTGAACTTCTAAGCACACAGATCCAGGACGACACGACATGAACAAGACCAGAAGTCTGCTGCAAGCCGGTGTGCTGGGCCTGTCCCTGCTGGCGACCAGCGTGATGGCTGCAGTATCCGCCGACGAGGCGGCCAAGCTGGGCAGTACCCTGACCCCGATGGGCGCCGAAAAGGCCGGCAACGCCGATGGCTCGATCGGCCCGTGGGAGCCGCTCTCGAAGACCGCAGGCAGTGTCGACGGCAAGGGCTTTTTGTCCGACCCGTATGGCAGTGACAAGCCGCTGTTCACCATCACCGCGCAAAACGCCGAGCAGTACAAGGACAAACTTTCGCCAGGCCAGCTGGCCATGCTCAAGCGCTACCCGGATACCTTCAAGATCCCGGTATTCAAGACCCATCGCGGCTCGACCGTGCCGGCTGATGTGTTCGCCGCCATCAAGGAAAACGCCACCAAGACCACCTTGGTCGAGGGTGGCAACGGGCTGAACAACTTCCGCACGGCCGTGCCGTTCCCGATCCCCAAAAGCGGCCTGGAAGTGATCTGGAACCACATCACCCGCTACCGCGGTGGCAGCGTCAGCCGCCTGGTGACCCAGGCCACGCCGCAGCAGAACGGCTCGTTCAACCCCGTGTACTTCTCCGACCAGTTCGTGTTCCGCGACAAGATGAAGGATTACGACCCGAGCAACCCGGGCAACATCCTGTTCTACTTCAAGCAGGAAGTGACCGCGCCCGCACGCCTTGCCGGTACCGTGCTGCTGGTGCACGAAACCCTCGACCAGGTAAAAGAACCGCGCAAGGCGTGGATCTACAATGCCGGCCAGCGTCGCGTGCGCCAGGCACCGCAAGTGTCGTATGACGGCCCGGGCACCGCCGCGGACGGCCTGCGGACTTCGGACAACCTGGACATGTTCAACGGTGCGCCAGACCGCTACGACTGGAAGCTGGAAGGCAAGAAGGAGCTGTACATCGCTTCCAACGCCTTCAAGCTGGATGACCCCAAGCTGAAGTACACCGACATCATCAAGGCCGGGCACATCAACCAGGACCTGGCCCGCTACGAGCTGCGCCGTGTCTGGCATGTGGTCGCGACCCTCAAGCCGGGCCAGCGGCACATCTACGCCAAGCGTGACTTCTACATCGACGAGGACACCTGGCAGGCTGCAGTGATCGACCAGTACGACGGTCGCAACCAGTTGTGGCGCGTTTCCGAAGCCCATTCCCAGCCGTACTACAACAATGAGGTGCCTTGGTACACCCTGGAAACCATCTACGACCTTCAATCGGGGCGCTACCTGGCCCTGGGCATGAAGAACGAAGAAAAGCGTGCCTACGACTTCGGCTTCAGTGCCAGCAAGGCCGACTTCCAGCCTGCAGCGCTGCGTCAGTCGGGTATTCGGTAAGCTGAAGGTTTCAACTCCGTGTGATCCCCAGAACGCCCCGGCTTGCCGGGGCGTTTCTATTTGCCTGTACGGGCCCTTTCGCGAGCACGCCCGCTCCCACAGGGATTGCACCGCTTTCAAAGCCAGTGCAGTACCTGTGGGAGCGGGCATGCCCGCGAAGAGGGCGGAGCAGGCAATAAGTCTGCTGAATACCCACCCAAACCCCCGCCCCAGCCCTTGTCCATCAGCCATGTTGCTTTTTGTCGCAGTCTTTTCCACGCCAATAGCGTCCATCATCTTCAAATGCGCTGCGTTACCGGCTAGTCTCGCAAGCATCCATAACGCCGTAGTCTTCCACCCAGAATGAGCCGGCCATGACAGATCTGTCCCGTACGCATGGATTCACCAGCCAGGCCCTGGGCCTGCTGGACGGGCGTTTCTTCCGGCCGCCGCTGCCGGACGGCCATGTGCCACGTCTACGGTTGTGCCAGCGTCTGCGCGCCGGCCTCGGCGGCCGCTTGCTGTTGGTAAATGCGCCGGCCGGTTTCGGTAAAAGCTCCCTCGCCATCGAATTTTGCGAAGCGCTGCCTCAGCACTGGCGCAGCCTTTGGCTGGGCCTGAGCCAACGGGATGCCGACCCTGGCCGTTTCCTCGAGCGCTTGCTCGAAGGCCTGCAGCAGTACTGCCCGGCCCTGGGGGGCCAGGCGATGGGCTTGCTGAAAATGCGCCAGCGCCACCAGCCGTTCGCCTTCGAAGAGTGGCTCGACGGCCTGCTCGACGAGCTGGCGCTGTACCTGCAAGCCGATACGCCGGTGCTACTGGTGCTGGACGACTATCACCTGGCTCAGGGGCCGGTGCTTGACCGCTGCCTGCAGTTTTTCCTCAATCACTTGCCTGCTGGCCTGGTGCTGCTGGTTACCAGCCGCCAGCGCCCTGACTGGCATCTGGCGCGCTTGCGCCTTTCACGGCAACTGGTCGAACTTAACGAACAGGAACTGCGCCTCACGGCAGATGAGTCGCTGGCAGTAATCGGTCGCCAGCCCACCGGCCTGCGTGGCCAGGCGCTGGACAACCTGATCCAGCGTAGCGACGGCTGGGTGGCCGGGTTGCGCTTCTGGCAGCTGGCGGCCAGCGACAGCGCCGACGAGCAGGCCTTGCCCCAGGCACTGCATGGCGGCGAGGGCCTGATCCGCGACTACCTGCTTGAAGAAGTCATCGACATGCTGCCCGCCGATGTGCAGGCCTTCCTGTACGAAACGGCCAGTCAGGAGCGTTTCTGCGCGCAGCTTTGCGATGCCGTGCGGGGCCGCCACGACAGTGCCGCAGTGCTGCGCTTCCTGCAGGCGCACCAGGTGTTCCTGGTGCCGCTGGACGAGCATGGCCACTGGTTCCGCTACCACCACCTGTTTTCCGACCTGCTGCGCAGCCGCCAGGCCAGCGAACCGCTGGCCGGCTTGCACCTGCGGGCGTGCCGCTGGTTCGAAACCCAGGGCTTGCTGGACGAAGCGGTGGAGCAGGCGCTACGTGCCGGCCACCTCGATGTTGCTGCCGACCTGGTGCAAAGCTTGTCCGAAGAGCAACTGCTGGCCGAACAGAACGTTGGCATGCTGTTGCGCTGGAAGATGGACCTGCCCGACAGCCTGCTGATCAGCACGCCACGGTTGATCGTGCTGTACAGCTGGGCGCTGGGCCTGGCGTGCCAGCTGGACGCGGCCGAGGAACTGGCCGGCTACCTCAGCCGCTTCCTGCCCGCGCCTTCGGCGACCGCGCAAAAGTCGATGCTGGCCCAGTGGCTGGCGCTGAGCGGGATCATTGCCCGTGGTCGTGGCGACCGCGAGCGAACCCTGGCCTATTGCGGTGAAGCGCTGCAGAGCCTGCCGAGCAAGCGCTATGGCCAACGCCTGGTGTGTTTGTCGACGCTGTCCAACCTGGCCATCGCCGATGGTGATTTCTGGCGGGCCCGCGGCTGGAACCGAGAAGCCCTGGAGCTGGCCCAGCGAGTCGGCAACCCGTTGTTCGAGGCCTTGGCGCATTACGACCGGGCGCGTGTACTGCACGCCCGTGGCGAGGTATTGCGGGCGCTGGACGAAGTGCGCCAAGGGCTGCAACGCCTGCAGGGGCTTTCGGCACAGCGGTTGTATGCCGTGCGCGCACGCCTGACGCTTTACGAAGGTTATCTGCTGGTTTCGCGCCTGCAGCCGGCCCAGGGTCGTGCGCGGTTGCGCGCGGGCCTGGGCGAGGCGCGGGCCTGCCGGGACATCAGTGTACTCATCGGCCATTGTGTGATCGCCACGCTCGATGGGCGGGAAGGGCACTTTGCCGAGGCCTTTGCCGAACTGGCCGAAGCTGAGCGCCTGATGCATATCTGGGACGTCCCCCCGGTCTACTACCTGGCCATGATTACCCTGGTCAAATGCGAGCTCTGGCTGGCCCAGGGGCGCACCGACCTGGCCGAGTCGTGGCTGCTGCGCCTGGGCCAGACCTACGGCGGTGAGCAGCCAGCGGCAGCACCGGAGTTCCACCCACTGCTGCCGTTGCACATTGCGCTGCAGCAGGCGCTGCTCGAGCGCATCCAGTTACGTGGCGACGACGCCGTGCAACGCTTGGCAAGCCTGGTCGAGCGGGGGCAGGCAAGTGGCGGCATGATGCTCACCGTCAGCGCCCTGTGCCAATGGCTCTCCCTGCTGCTGGACGAAGGCCGCGAAGGGCAGGCCGCGCAGTTGCTGCCAGGCTTGCTTGAGGCCGCACAGGGCGGCGTGCTGCAACCATTCCAGCCACTGCTGGAAAAGCACCCGCTTTGGTTACACGAGCAACTGCAGGCAGGTGTCACCTGCCCGGTGCAGGCGGAACTGCTCAAGCGCCTGCCGCCGTTGCCAAGCGCAAGTACAGGCAGCGGTGAAGCGCTGAGCGGCCGCGAGCTGGCCGTGCTCGAACTGATTGCCCAGGGCTGCTCCAACCAGCAGATCAGTGAGCGGCTGTTCATTTCCCTGCACACGGTGAAGACCCATGCCAGCCACATCAACAGCAAGCTTGGGGTGGAGCGGCGTACCCAGGCGGTGGCCAGGGCGAAATCCCTGGGGCTGCTGGCCTGATACTGGCCCTGCATGACATTGCCCGCTAAAGTGATGGCCTGAGGCCATGGTTAGTGGCCGGCAATGCTCTACCCTCATCTTTCCCGACCAGCTGCCGATACAGCGATCGGTGGCATCGCCTAGCGCGATTTTTCAATCATTTCAAGGCAGGTCGTGTTGATGCTGCAGTACGGGCAAAAAAGCTTTCTGATCGTCGACGACTTTACCGACTTTCGCACGTCGACCCGTTCCATGCTGCGCGAGCTTGGCGTGCGCGACGTGGACACCGCTGACAGCGGCGAGCAGGCGCTGCGCATGTGTGCGCAGAAACGCTATGACTTCATCCTGCAGGACTTCCACCTGGGCGATGGCAAGAAGAACGGCCAGCAGGTGCTCGAAGACCTGATCATCGACAAGCACATCAGCCATGAGTGCGTGTTCATCATGGTCACGGCCGAGAGCAGCCAAGCCATTGTCCTCAGCGCCATCGAGCACGAGCCTGATGCCTACCTGACCAAACCGTTCAATCGGGTTGGCCTGGCCCAGCGCGTCGAGAAGCTGTTCCAGCGCAAGACGCTGCTCAAGCCGATTTTGCAGGCGCTGGACCGCAACCGGCCGGCCGAAGTGCTGGCGGCCTGTGCCGAGCTGTGCAAGAAGGACCCGCGCCTGGCACCGCTGTGCCTGCGCTATCGGGCCGATGCCCTGCGCAACCTCAACCGCTTCGAAGAGCTGGAAAAATTCCTCAAGGCCATCCTGGCCAGCCGTCCGCAACCTTGGGTGTACGCAGCGCTGGGCGCCCTGATGCACAAGCGTGGCCAGAATGCCCAGGCCCAGGGTGTTTACGAGCAGGCGCTCAAGGCCTTCCCGATCATGCCAGGCCTGTACGACGGCATGGCCGAGGTGCTGGTGGCACAGGGTGATACCAAACGGGCGCAAAACCTGCTTGAAGAAGCCGTGCGCCTGTCGCCGCTGTCGGTGCGCCGACAGTCGACGCTGGGCAAGCTGGCGTTGGAAAACGAAGACTTCGAGAGCGCATCCAAAGCGTTCCGCCATGCGGTGAACCAAGGGCAGAGTTCGCGCTACAAGGATGCCGAAAACAATCTCGGCCTGGTGCAGGCGCTAATGAGCAAGAACGCAGGCTTTGGCCTCGACGCCCGCACTCGGGTCGAGATCAACACCACGCTCAGTGAGGTGGCCAAGGAAAACCCCGAGGACCAGGGCTTGCAGGTGCGTGCGCGGATGATGAAGGCCGCCAGCCTGCAGCAGGCCGGCGACCCTGAAACGGCCGCCAAACTGACTGAACAGGCGATCCAGCGCCTGGACAAGATGAACCAGTTCTTCTCGGTCGATTCGGCCCTTACCGTTGCCGCGCAGTTGCAGGCAATGGGCCAGGAAGCCGCCGCCATCGGCGTGCTGAAAAGCTGTGTGGAAAGCTATGGCGATGACCCCAAGGTCATGGAGAAAGTGGGCAAGTTGACCGACGACCCCACCGTGCTCAACGCCATTACCGAAGCGGTCACCCTCAATCGCCAGGGTGTGCGCAGTTACCAGGGAGGGCAGCTTGGCGAGGCGTTGCAACTGTTCCGCAAGGCGCTGGGTATGCAGCCGAAGAACATCAGCATCGCCCTCAACACCGCCCAGGCGCTGCTGCGCATCGGCGGTGACAACCCTCAGCCTGCGATCATGCAGGAGTGCCAGGACGCCTTGACCAGCGTGGCCGGCATCCCTGCCAGCGACAATCGCTATGACCGTTACCGCAAACTGCACATCCGAGTGTTCGGCGCATGAATCTAGACAACCAGGGGCTGGACTTTTCCACGGTGATCGCCTCCACCGTGCACGACCTCAAAAGCTCTTTGTCCGCGCTGATCCAGTCCCACAACCAGTGGATGGACCGCTTGCCCGAAGAGCTGCGAGGCGGTGCCGAGCAGGGCATCATGGAGCACGAGTTTCGCCACCTCAACGGCATGCTGGTGCAACTGCTTGGGCTCTACAAACTGGGCATCAACCAGCTACCGGTGTGCCCGGATTACCATGAGCTGGACGATTTCATCGAGGCCCAGTTGGCAGCGCACCAGGAAGTGCTGAAACACAACGATATCCTCGCCACCTGGCGCATCGACACCGACAACCCGCTGGGTTTCTTCGACCGCGAGCTGGTGGCCTCGGTGATCGCCAACGTCATCACCAACGCCACCCGCTTTGCCGGGCACGCCTTGCTGATCACCATCGAAGAAGCAGACAACCAGTTGGCGATCTGTGTAAACGATGATGGCCCGGGTTATCCAAAGCACATGCTCGAGCGCCAGGAGGAGTACATCCAGGGCATCGACTCGACCAGCGGCAGTACCGGCCTGGGGCTGTACTTTGCGGCGCGGATTGCAGCGCTGCATGAAAGCGGCGGGGTGCGTGGGCGGATCGAGATTTCCAACGGCGGGGCGCTTGGGGGTGGGTTGTTCAGGTTGTTTTTGCCTTGATCACTGGCTGAGCTTGCGTTTCGTTTTTTTACAGTTGGAAGGTGGTTTCCCAAGGTGATGTAGGAGGTTTCCTTCTTGAGGTTGCAGGGCTTTTGTCCGGTGCGGACAGATGACAATGTAGATACGACGTTTCTACATTTCGCTTGCAATCGCTTGGAGGGTTTCTACTATGTATCTACCTTGGGAGATACTCATGCAGATCAAGATTCAGCAGTGGGGCAACAGCGCCGCCATCCGCTTGCCGGCGGCAGTGCTCAAACAGATGCGCCTCGGTGTCGGCTCCACCCTGAGCCTGGACACAGCGGGAGAAACGATGGTGCTCAAGCCCGTCCGATCGAAACCCAAATATACCCTTGAGGAATTGATGGCCCAGTGCGACCTGAGCGCACCGGAGCCAGAGGACATGGCCGACTGGAATGCGATGCACCCAGTGGGACGTGAAGTGTGAAGCGGGTGAAATTCGCCAGGGGCGATATCGTTCGCGTCAATCTCGACCCCACAGTGGGGCGAGAACAACAGGGTGAGGGGCGACCCGCACTGGTACTCACACCGGCGGCGTTCAATGCGTCAGGGCTGGCAGTGATCGTCCCGATCACCCAAGGTGGTGATTTTGCAAGGCATGCGGGTTTCGCAGTGACGCTCAGCGGTGCGGGCACGCAGACTCAGGGGGTGATGCTCTGCAACCAGGTCCGCACAGTCGACCTTGAAGCACGCTTCGCCAAGCGCGTAGAGTCAGTGCCAGAAGTCGTCATCCTGGATGCACTGGCCCGTGTGCAAACCCTATTCGATTAACCGGTTCCCGTATTCACCATGCACAATCCATCGCCCGCGCTCATCCGCGAAACCTTCCCCGTAGGCCCCCTGCAATGCAACTGCACGCTGATCGGCGACCCCTTGACCAAAAAGGCCATCGTCGTCGACCCGGGCGGTGACCCGGACAAGATCCTGGCGCGCTTGCAGGCCCACGGCCTGACGCTGGTGAGCATCATCCACACCCACGCGCACTTCGATCACTTTCTGGCTTCGGGCAAGCTCAAGGAGCTGACCGGCGCCACCCTGCACCTGCACAAGGACGACCAGGTGCTGTGGGATAACCTGGAGATGCAGTGCCAGATGTTCGGCGTTCCCTACACACCAGTACCGTCACCCGACCGCTGGCTGGGCGATGACGAAGAGCTGGCCTGTGGCTGTGGCGTGGCGCTGCATACGCCAGGGCACACACCAGGCTCGATGAGCTTCTGGTTCGCCGGTGCCAAGCTGTTGATTGCGGGTGACACCCTGTTCCGCCGTGGCATTGGCCGCACGGATTTGTGGGGTGGTGACCAGCGTGCCATCGTGCGTTCCATCAAGGAGCGGCTGTACCGGCTGGACGAAGAGGCCATCGTGGTCACCGGCCACGGTCCCGACACCCGTCTGGGCGACGAAATGCGCGAAAACCCGTTCGTGCGTGCCTGATGGCACATGAAGGCACTTTCATGGAATTTTTCGTTGCCGATGCGATCCAAGGCTGGCATAGATCCCTTTGAGATCTGCCGCATTTATGAATTTCAGTAGGAGCTTGTCCATGTTCACCATGCGTCGTCTGATTATCGTCGCAACCGCCGCTGCCCTGATGACCGGCTGTGCCAGCCAGAACCCGTATGACAACCAGGGTCAGGCACAGGGCTCCACGGGGATGAGCAAGACCGCCAAATACGGCGGCCTGGGCGCGCTGGCCGGTGCCATCGCCGGTGCCGCCATCGACCACAACAACCGTGGCAAGGGTGCACTGATCGGCGCTGCTGCGGTGGGTGCTGCCGCTGCCGGCTACGGCTACTACGCTGACAAGCAGGAAGCAGAGCTGCGTGCGCAGATGGCCAACACCGGGGTGGAGGTTCAACGCCAGGGTGACCAGATCAAACTGATCATGCCGGGCAACATCACCTTCGCCACCGACTCGGCCAACATCGCCCCAAGCTTCTACTCGCCGCTGAACAATCTGGCCGGCTCGTTCAAGCAGTTCAACCAGAACACCATCGAAGTGGTCGGCTTCACCGACAGCACTGGCAGCCGCCAGCACAACATGGACCTGTCCCAGCGCCGTGCGCAGGCGGTCAGCACTTACCTGACCTCGCAGGGTGTGGATGCCTCGCGCATTTCGGTTCGTGGCATGGGCCCGGACCAGCCGATCGCCAGCAACGCCGACGCCAATGGCCGTGCACAGAACCGCCGTGTGGAAGTCAACCTGAAGCCGATTCCAGGTCAGCAGTATGACCAGCAGCAAGGCCAGGTCCAGCAGTATCCCTGATTGCCCCCTGGGGCCGCTCTGCGGCCCTTCGCGGGCTCGCCCGCTCCCACAGGATGCGAGTTCGGGGCAGAAGTTCGCTATCCCTGTGGGAGCGGGCAAGCCCGCGAAGGGCTGCAGAGCAGCCCCTGCTTCTAGCGCACTACGCTGGCCTGAATGGCGGTCAGGGCAATGGTATGCACGATATCGTCGACCTGAGCCCCGCGCGGCAAGTCGTTCACCGGCTTGCGCAACCCCTGTAGCATCGGCCCAAGGCTCACCCCATCAGCACTGCGCTGCACCGCCTTGTGCGTGGTGTTGCCAGTATTCAGGTCAGGGAACACGAACACCGTGGCGCGCCCGGCCACCGGGCTATCCGGCGCCAGCTCCCGTGCAATCGCCGGGTTGGCCGCTGCGTCATACTGCAATGGCCCATCGATCAGCAGCTGCTGCGCTGCACCCTGTGCCAGGCGTGTTGCTTCGCGCACTTTCCCCACTTCTTCATCACTGGCCGAATCGCTGGAATAGCTGATCATCGCCACCCGTGGCGCGATGCCGAAGGCCTGCGCCGATTCGGCACTCTGCCGGGCGATCTCGGCCAACTCGGCAGCGCTCGGGTGCGGGTTCATCACGCAGTCGCCGTACACCAGCACCTGCTCGGGGAACAACATGAAGAACACCGACGACACCAGGCTTGAGCCCGGCGCGGTCTTGATCAGTTGCAGGGCAGGGCGGATGGTGTTGGCGGTGGAGTGCACCAGGCCCGACACCAGGCCGTCCACTTCGTCCAGGGCAAGCATCATGGTGCCGACCACCACCGGGTCTTCCAGTTGCTGTTCGGCCATCGGTGCATTGAGGTTCTTGCTCTTGCGCAGCTCGACCATCGGTTCTACGTAGCGCCCGCGAATCAGCTCGGGGTCGAGGATTTCCAGGCCCGGCGGCAAGGTGATGCCCTGAGCGCGGGCCACGGCGTCGACATCCTCGGGCTTGGCCAGCAGCACGCAGCGCGCAATGCCACGGGCCTGGCAGATGGCTGCAGCCTGCACAAGCAATGGTTCGGCACCTTCCGGCAGGACGATGCGCTTGTTGGCCTGCTGCGCCCGCTGGATCAACTGGTAACGGAACACCGCTGGCGACAGGCGCATTTCCCGTGGGGTGCCGCAGCGCTGGTGCAGCCAGGCCGCGTCGAGGTGGCTGGCGACAAAATCGGTGATGAACTCGGCGCGCTCGCGGTCGTCGACCGGGATTTCGCGGTTCAGCGAATTGAGCTGGTTGGCGGTGTCGTACGAGCCGGTGCTGACCGACAGGATTGGCAGGCCAGCCTGCAGCGCACCGCGGCACAAGCCAAGGATGCGCGCATCGGGCTTGCTGTCACTGGTCAGCAGCAGCCCGGCCAGCGGGACGCCATTGATCGCCGCCAGGCTGACAGCGAGGATGATGTCGTCGCGATCGCCCGGGGTTACCACCAGGGTGCCGGAGGTCAACAGCGGCACTGTGTTGGCCACGGTGCGTGCGCAGATGATGATCTTGCTCATGCGCCGTTGCTCATAGTCACCGGCGTTGAGCACTTGGGCACCCAGCAGCTCGGCCACGTCGCGGGTGCGCGGGGCATTCAACTCGGGCTGGTACGGAATGCAGCCGAGCAGGCGGAAGTCGTTGCCGCGCAGCAGGGGGGAGTGCTCGCGCAGGCGGGTGGCGAAGTCCGCCATGCTTTCGTCGGTGCGCACCTTGTTGAGGATGACCCCGAGCACTTTCGGGTCGCGTGGGCCGCCGAACAGCTGCGCTTGCAGCTCGACCCGGCCGGACAATTCGCTGAGCACTTCGTTTTCCGGTGCCGAGACCAGGATCACCTCGGCATCCAGGCTCTTGGCCAGGTGCAGGTTGACCCGCGCCGCATAGCTGGCGTGGCGTGTGGGCACCATGCCCTCGACCACCACCACGTCGTTGCCAACGCAGGCTTGCTGGTAGAGGCGGATGATTTCTTCAAGCAGCTCGTCCAGCTGACCGTCGCCAAGCATGCGCTCGACCTGGGCCAGGCTCAGCGGCACAGGGGGCTTGATGCCGTGGGTGCGGGCTACCAGTTCGGTCGAGCGTTCGGGGCCGGTGTCACCCGGGTGGGGCTGGGCGATCGGCTTGAAGAAGCCGACCTTGAGGCCTGCGCGCTCAAGGGTGCGCACCAGGCCCAGACTGATGGAGGTCAGGCCGACACCGAAGTCGGTCGGCGCAATGAAAAATGTCTGCATGCGTGCTTCTCGAAATAAGCGGTGCAAGAAATTAACGGCCAAGGGTAGCGCTATCGGCCCCTTGCGCGCACCAGCCGCATGCGAAAGGCTGGCCGATGTGCTGCGCACGCTGGGCCGGGTCGAGCACCCAGGGGCGTGCCTGCCACGGTGGTTGGTGGCGCAAGTGCTGGGTATGGCCGCAGGACAGTTCGGCCACCCAGTGGCCTTCTTCGTCCTGATGAAAGCCGGTGATCCGACTGATGGGCCGTTGCTCGTCCGCAGTGCGTTCGCAATCGGGCGATGGCTTGGTTACACTTGTCCGCTCTACATACTTTTGCAAAAGGTCTTGCCCCATGCTGATCGCCGCCAACAAGGCTGTCTCCATCGACTATACCCTGACCAACGACGCCGGGGAGACCATCGACAGCTCCGCCGGTGGCGCGCCGCTGGTTTACCTGCACGGTGCCGGCAACATCATTCCGGGCCTGGAAAAAGCCCTGGAAGGCAAACAAGCCGGTGACGAGCTGAACGTTTCCATCGAGCCGGAAGACGCCTACGGCGAATACCTGGCCGAGCTGGTAAGCACCCTGAACCGCAGCATGTTCGAAGGCGTCGACGAGCTGGAAGTGGGCATGCAGTTCCACGCTTCGGCGCCGGACGGCCAGATGCAGATCGTCACCATCCGTGACCTCGACGGCGACGACGTCACCGTTGACGGCAACCACCCGCTGGCCGGCCAGCGCCTGACCTTCCAGGTCAAGGTTGTCAACGTGCGTGACGCCAGCGACGAAGAAATCGCTCACCGTCACATCCACGGTGAAGGTGGCCATCACCACTGATTTTCTGCGCTAAGCTCAGAAAGTCGCCAGGCGCTCGGGCAAGCCGATTTGCCTTCCTACGGGAGGGGGACGGTTTGGACGGGCGCCTTTTTAGTGGGCGCAATTCGCCTGCGCGGCAACCGGGAACCTGAGAGGGGATGTCATCATGAGTGCATTTCACGACCTGAAACTGGGCGCGCTGAACGGCGGGGAACTGCCCCTCGCTCCGTTCAAGGGCCAAGTGGTGCTGGTGGTCAACGTTGCCTCCAAATGCGGCCTTACGCCGCAATACAAGGCTCTGGAAAACCTCTACCAGGTTTACAAGGACAAGGGCTTCAACGTGCTGGGCCTGCCGTGCAACCAGTTTGCCGGGCAGGAGCCGGGTAGCGAAAAGGAAATCCAGGTTTTCTGCACCCTGAACTACGGCGTGAGCTTCCCGCTGGGGGGCAAGCTGGAAGTCAACGGGCCGCAGCGCCATTCGTTGTACCGCCTGCTGGCGGGTGAGGGGGCCGAGTTCCCCGGCGACATTACCTGGAACTTCGAGAAGTTTCTGGTCGGCAAGGATGGGCGGGTGCTGGCGCGCTTTTCGCCGCGTACGGCGCCGGATGACCCGGCGGTGGTGCAGGCGATAGAGAAAGCGTTGGCCTGAAGAGTGCCTGTCGCGAAACTTTTGGCGCCTGTGAGATCGAGCGCCGCCCGCGCGGCGCATCGCGAGCTAAGCTCGCTCCTACATTTGTTTCGGGCCAGTCAATCCTGTGCCAGTCGCGCGCGATCGCCTTGTTAGCAGGGCGCGTAATCGAGCCGTGCGCCAACGGGGTCGCGCGCAAATCCATCAGGAATAATTGGCCCGAAACAGATGTAGGAGCGAGCTTAGCTCGCGATGCGCCGCGCGGGCGGCGCTCGATCTCACAGGCGCTGCAAAAATGGTGCAGAACGCCCAGCCGCAACACCTGGTTGCCTGCAAGCGTTGCACAGGTATCCCTCAAATTCTTCGACAATCGTCGCCCACCCCTGGCGGCTGGCATGCTGGCGGGCATTCAGACGCACCCGCCGTAACGTCTCTTCTTCCTCCAGCAACCAGCAGGCCGCATCGATGAAGGCCGCCTGGTCCCCCGGCATGGCCAGCGCGCCACTGTGCCCGTGGCGAATATGCTGCGCTGCCGCCGCCTCGTCATAAGCCACCACCGCCAGCCCCGAGGCCATGGCTTCAAGTACCACATTGCCAAAGGTTTCGGTCAGGCTTGGGAACAGGAACAGGTCGCCACTGGCGTAGTGCTCGGCCAGTACCTCGCCGCGCTGGGCACCACAGAACACCGCGTCCGGCAATTGCTGTTCAAGCGTGGCCCGCTGTGGGCCGTCACCGACAAAAACAAGGCGCAGGCGTTTCTGTGGATAATTCTTCTGCAGTGCCTCAAGGCAAGGCCGTAGCAAGCCAAGGTTCTTTTCCACTGCCAACCGGCCGACATGCAGCACGGCGATATCGTCCGGCCCAAGCCCCCAGCTTTCGCGCAATGCCTGGCTACGGCGGGCCGGGTTGAACAGGCCGGCATCGACACCCCGGGCCAGCAGTTCCAGGCGTTCGAAACCACGGCGCTCCAGTTCCAGGCGCTGGCTGAGGCTAGGCACCAGGGTGATGGCCGTGCGCCGGTGGAACCAGCGCAGGTAGTGCGTGAGCATGCGTGCCAGCAGGCCCAGCCCGTACTGGCCGGAATACTGCGGAAAATTGGTATGGAAGCCGCTGACCACCGCCACCCCCAGGCGCCGCGCCGCACGCAGCGCGCTGAGCCCCAGCGGCCCCTCGGTGGCGATGTACAGCACATCCGGGCGCTGCCGGCGCCAGCGGCGCAGTAACTTGTGCATCGACACCTCGCCCCACTGCAAGCCCGGGTAGCCAGGCAGCGCCCAGCCGCGGCACAACATCAGGTTCGGGTCGTTGTGCGCTGGCCCCTCGGCGGCCTGGCGAGGGCGTACCACCTCGACATCGTGGCCGCGTTGGCGCAACCCTTCGCTGAGGCGGCCAAGGGTGTTGGCCACGCCGTTGATCTCGGGTGGGAAGGTTTCGCTGACCAGGGTAATGCGTAGGGCGGGTGTATTCATGACAAAAAGTTTCCGCCTGCTCGGTTGCGCCTATGTGACCGCCATGTGACATGCAGATGACGCCTGACCACCGTCGCGTTGGGTGTTGAGAATATTTCCGTGCACGTCTCTCAAGAAAGCCGCTTCGCCAGCCGATGCAGATGCATTCGACTAGGTGATGCGCTCCGGGAGAGCGGTGATGTTCAACAGCAAGCTCAAGCAAGAAATCCGGCAACTGCGCGAAGACCTGATGTCCGTGGAGCAGGTCAAGAGTAGTCTCGACAACGAGATGCTGGTACTTCAGCTCGACCCCCAGGGACGGATCGAGATGGTCAACGGCAACTTCGAGAGCGAGATGCTCTACCGTGCCGAACAATTGCTTGGACGCAACATCGAGGACATCGTCCCCGGCCATGTGAAGTCGCTGGACTTCTATCAGCGCATGAAAAGCGCGATCAGCCGCGGCGAGCACCTGAACGGCGCCTTCCGCCTGCTGCGCGGCAATGGCCAGGAGGCCTGGCTGCGCTCGATCCTGCAGCCGGTCAAGAACAGTGAAGGGCGCATCAAGTATTTCACCCTGCACTCCAGCGACCTCACCCGCACCATCGAGACCTCGCGCGAGCATGAAAGCCTGATCAAGGCGCTGATGCGCTCTACCGCCGTGATCGAGTTCAACCTAGACGGCACCATCCTCACCGCCAATGATCGTTTCCTGGCCACCGTCGGCTACCGCCTTGAGCAGATTCGTGGCAAGCACCACCGCATGTTCTGTGAGCCAGAGGAGGCCAGTTCGGCCGGCTACCAGGCGTTCTGGGACAAACTGCGGCGTGGAGAATACGTTGCTGAACGTTTCAAACGCATCGATGCCCATGGCCGGGTGATCTGGCTGGAGGCTTCGTACAACCCTATCTTTGACGCCCACGATGAGCTGTACAAAGTGGTCAAGTTCGCCACTGTGATTACCGACCAGGTCAACCGGGAGCAGGCAGTGGCGGAAGCGGCTGATGTTGCCTACAACACCTCGCTGGGTACCGATGTCAGCGCCCAGAAGGCCACTGATGTGGTTACCCAGACTGTCAGCGTGATGCGCGGCCTGGAAGCTTCGATGCAGGAGGCGGCCGAGGGCATCCAGGCGCTGGATACACAATCGCGGGTGATCGGCTCGATCATCAAGACCATCAGCGACATTGCCGGGCAGACCAACCTGCTGGCGCTGAACGCTGCCATCGAAGCGGCCCGCGCGGGCGAACAGGGGCGTGGTTTTGCCGTGGTTGCCGACGAAGTGCGCCAACTGGCGTCGCGCACCAGCACCGCCACCGAAGAAATCGCCCGGGTGGTTAAGCAGAACGAGCAGCTGGCGCAGGCGGCGGTTGAGATCATCGATACCAGCAAACGCCAGGCGGAGCAGGGGCTGGCGCTGGCTGACGAGACCGGTAACGTGATTGTCGAGATCCAGGACGGGGCCAAGCGGGTGGTGGATGTGGTGGGGCAGTTTTCCAGCCGGTTGGGGCAGTGAAGTTCAGCGATAGGGCCGTCACGCGGCCCTTGTGGGACTAACTGTCTTGCTCAAAATCTAAAAGGCTGAAGCCATCCCTGTGGGAGCGGGCTTGCCCGCGAACACGGGCGAAGCCCGTGCCATCCACCGCGGTGCCTGCTCCCACAGGTACCATGTCGCACTCGAAGTTCTCAGTTCCTCTCGCGCACCCAGAACAACGTAGCCCCGGCCACCGCCGCCGGCATCATCAGCACGTTCACCCCCGGAATCATCAACGCCAGGTAGGTAATCCCGCCAAAGCCCAGCGACTGCCAGCGCTTCTGGCGCAGCCAGGCCAGCATGTCCTGCCAGCTCATCTTGTTGTTGTCCGCCGGGTAGTCGATGTACTGGATGGCCATCATCCACACCCCGAACATCAGCCACAGCGGTGCGGCCACCACATTGACCACCGGGATCAGCGACAGGATGAACAGGCCGATTGCCCGCGGCAGGAAGTAGCCCAGCTTGCGCATTTCGCGGCTGAAGGTGCGTGGCACCATGGCCACCAGCTCGCCCCAGCTGAACGCCGGAAAGGTGTCTTCACCACGTACCACCACCTCGACCTTTTCCGCCAGAAAGCCGTTGAACGGCGCGGCAATGATATTGGCCACCAGGGTGAAGGTGAAGAACACCATCAGCACCAGCAAGGCCACGAACAGCGGCCAGAGAATGTAGCTGAGAAAGCTCAGCCAGCTCGGCAGCGTCGGCATCAGGGCATCCAGCCACAGGCTGAACTGGTGGCCGGCGAAGTAGACCAGGCCACCGAACAGCAGCAGGTTGACCGCCAGCGGCAGCAGCACGAACAACCGCAGGTTGGGGCTCAGCACCAGTTTCAGGCCTTCGCGCAGGTATTGGGGGCCAGAGAGGACAGGGGCTTGCATCGGGAGACTCCGCAGAGAAGGAAAACGCGCTGACCTTACCGAGTTTGCCGCGCCGACGAAAGGCGGGTAGCGGGCGGGAAACGGGATGTAACAAAAGCGCCAGCGGCTTGTTTATCGATGAAATCGCAGCATAGACGATGCCTATGAGGTGGATTGTCTAAGGATATTTCCTTAATCTTTGCGACCTCGCTACAGTGCGCTCAACTTTCCGCTTTTCGGGCCTGCGCGTTGTAGCCTTCCCCAAGTGCTGCGTGGGTCCGTTTTAAATTTCCAGCTGGCGCAGCCGGTACACCGATGCCGGCCCGTGCGGCCCGCTCGACAGGAGTTCGACATGTCTGAAGTACGTCATTCGCGCGTCATCATTCTCGGTTCCGGCCCTGCCGGTTACAGCGCTGCAGTCTATGCTGCCCGCGCCAACCTCAAGCCGCTGCTGATCACCGGCATGCAGGCCGGCGGCCAGCTGACCACCACCACCGAAGTCGACAACTGGCCAGGCGACCCCCACGGCCTGACCGGCCCTGCCCTGATGCAGCGCATGCAGGAGCACGCCGAGCGTTTCGAGACCGAAATCGTCTTCGACCACATCAATGCCGTCGACCTGGCCAACAAGCCGTTCACCCTGCAGGGTGACAGCGGCAAGTACACCTGCGACGCACTGATCATCGCCACCGGCGCCAGCGCCCGCTACCTGGGCCTGCCGTCGGAAGAAGCCTTCATGGGCAAGGGCGTTTCGGCCTGCGCCACCTGTGACGGTTTCTTCTACCGCAACAAGCCGGTTGCCGTGGTGGGTGGTGGTAACACTGCCGTGGAAGAAGCGCTGTACCTGGCCAACATCGCCAGCAAGGTAACCCTGGTGCACCGTCGCGAGACATTCCGCGCCGAGAAGATCCTGGTCGACAAGCTCAATGCCCGTGTGGCCGAAGGCAAGATCGAGCTCAAGCTCAACGCCACCCTGGACGAAGTGCTGGGCGACAACATGGGCGTGACCGGTGCGCGCCTGAAGAACAACGACGGCAGCAGCGACGAAATCAAGGTCGACGGCGTATTCATCGCCATTGGCCACACCCCGAACACCTCGCTGTTCGAAGGCCAGCTGACCCTGAAGGACGGCTACCTGGTGGTGCATGGCGGCCGTGAAGGCAACGCCACCGCCACCAACGTTGAAGGCGTGTTCGCTGCGGGTGACGTGGCTGACCACGTTTACCGCCAGGCCATTACCTCGGCCGGCGCCGGTTGCATGGCGGCACTGGACGTTGAGCGTTACCTGGACGGCCTGGCCAACGCCTCGTTCTGATCCAGGATCGCCGGGGCTGCTTTGCAGCCCATCGCCGGCAAGCCAGCTCCCACAGGTACTGCACTGTCCTCAGGCCTTACACCTGACCTGTGGGAGCTGGCTTGCCGGCGATAGGGCCTTGGGCAACCCCAAAAAAACCGGCTCGATGGCCGGTTTTTTATTGCCTGCGGTCAGCTCACAGGCTTAGTCGCATCGACAGGTCCACCGCCTTTACATCCTTGGTCATAGCGCCGATCGAGATGTAGTCCACGCCGGTTTCGGCAATCACACGCAGGGTTGTTTCATTGACCCCGCCGCTGGCCTCCAGCTTGGCCTTGCCCGCGTTGATGCTCACCGCTTCGCGCATTTCTTCAAGGTTCAGCTCATCCAGCATGATGATGTCCGCGCCAGCGGCCAGCGCCTCGCGCAATTCAGCCAGGCTTTCCACTTCGATTTCCACCGGTTTGCCCGGCGCGATGCGGTGCGCCGCAGCCACTGCCTCGGCCACGCCACCACTGGCGGCGATGTGGTTTTCCTTGATCAGGAACGCGTCGTACAGGCCGATGCGGTGGTTATCGCAGCCGCCGCAGGTCACCGCGTACTTTTGTGCCAGACGCAAGCCTGGCAGGGTTTTGCGAGTGTCCAGCAGGCGCACCTGGGTGCCCTCCACCAAGTCAGCCAGAAAGCGTGCACGGGTAGCCACGCCCGACAGCATCTGCAGGAAATTCAGCGCACTGCGCTCACCGCTCAGCAGCGAACGGGCCGGGCCTTCCAGGTGAAACAGTGGCTGGTTGGCCGTGGCACGTTCGCCGTCGGCCACCTGCCAGTGCACCGCCACGCGTGGGTCGAGCTGGCGGAACACGGCATCGACCCAGGCGGTGCCGGCAATCACGCAGTCTTCACGGGTGATGATGGTGGCCTTGGCCAGGCGCTCGGTCGGGATCAGCTGCGCGGTGATATCGCCGCTGCCGATGTCCTCCAGCAGCGCGCGGCGTACGTTGGCTTCGATTTCGGCGGTCAGGTCGGCAAGGCGTAGGTTCGGCATGGTCGGCTCCACAAGCTAGATGCCCGCGATTATAGGGCAGGGGGCTGGTGTGTACAGCCGCCTTGGCGATGACCTTTGGTCGGGCGCAGTGAGCAAACGCAGCCGATCCGGGTCTTTAGCCGGCCGGTGAATCGGTGCTGGCAGGTGTGCGTTTTTTTACCGATAATAGCGCCCAGTATTTGGCGTCATAGCTTTGACGATCTTGGCCCGCTCCGGGCAAGACACCCTGCAAGGAATCCAGGATGCATAAAGAAGGCAAGTTGGTGTCCTTGGCGGCAGCCAACGACCGAGGGGGGCGTATGCCTCTGCCTTGCCTTCCTGTATTGCTGCTGCAGGTGCGCGACAAGGCTGCGTTGCAATTGCGCCAGGGTCTGCAGGATTTGTTCGACAACGCCGATGACACGCTCTTCGAAATGGCCGACAAGTCCGTCGACCGCTGTGACCGGAACCTGTACTTCGAAGCCATGCGTGACCTGCGCCTGAAGCGCAAGAGCATCGAGCGTGGCTTTCTGGATACGTTCTACGACACTTTCGTGCGTATCGGCCAGGTCGACCTGCTGGCGAACCTTGCCGAGCCGGGCAAGCCGCGTGGCAAGGCCCAAGGGGAGCGGGCTGTCGCCATCGAAGGCATGGTGGCAAGGGTGCTGTCACGCGATGGCATTGCCCTGCAACAGTTGAACCTGCGTTTGCAGGCCTTGCTCGATCGGCCGCTGAACGAACAGCACAACCCTTTGGGGCCTACCGCATTATGTGGCTACTTCCTGGATGCAGGGCGCAACCTGGGGGTTGGGCTGCGGGTCAAGCTGGTGCTGCTGAAACTGTTCGAGCGCTATGTGCTGCGCGATGCAGACATGATCTATGGCGAGGCCAACCAGTTGCTGGGCGCCGCTGGTGTACTGCCCGAACTGCAACCGGTACCGCGCCGGCGGGCCGAAGACCGATCCATGCGCGCGCAACGTGGGCCACTGAAACTTGGCCAAGAAGTGGGCACCGACGCAGCAGGGCAGGCCTTCTTCGCCTCGGTGCAAGCGCTGCTGGCCCCGGTTCGCGGGCAGTTTGCACCTCGATTGCAGGCCGTGGCTGCCGCCCGGCCGATCAGTACCGCTGACCTGCTGAGGCTACTGTCGCATTTGCAGCACTACGTACCCGCCACCCACGAGGCCGATGACTTCGACCTTGGCCAACAGCTTGAGCAGCTGTTGTTGCGGGTCAGTGTGCGCAGTGGCACGCGCCGGCGCATCGACGTGGCGGACGAGGACATGATCAACCTGGTCGCCATGCTGTTCACCTTTATCCAGGGCGATGACAACCTGCCAGCCGGCCTGCGCGCGCTGCTTGTGCGCCTGCATATTCCCTTGCTCAAGGTCGCGCTGATGGACAGGGCGCTGTTCAGCCGGGCCAGCCATCCGGCACGCCGGCTGCTCAACGAGATCGCAGGCGCGGCCATTGGTTGGGAATGCGATGGCAAGGGCCTGCGTGACAACCTGCAGGTGCGGGTAGAGCGTATCGTCCAGCGTTTGCTCAGTGATTTTGTCGAGAATTGTGGCCTGTTTGCCGAGTTGCTCGACGAGTTCCTTGCCTTCAACCAGGAGGAGCGGCGGCGCAACGAATTGCTGGAGCAACGCACCCGCGATGCCGAAGAGGGCCGGGCCCGGACGTTGCAGGCCAGGCAGCAGGTGCAGCACGTGCTCAATCAGCGCCTGCGTGGCCGCGTTTTGCCGCAGGTGGTGGTGCACATGGTGGTGCAGGCCTGGAGCCAGGTGCTGTTGCTGGCCTGGCTCAAACAGGGCGAGGCGTCCCAGCCCTGGCGGGATGCGCTTGATACCCTGGATACGCTATTGGCCAGCATCACCCCCGGGCACGAGCCGCAAACCCTGTTGCAGCAGGTGCCGGGCTTGCTCAAGGCACTGCGTGATGGCTTGGCCAGCGTGGCCCTGGATTCGGCGGCAACCCGTGAATTCTTCCTGCAACTGGAACAACTACACCTGCGTGCCTGCTCAACTGCCAAGCTAGCCACTGGTAGTGATGTTGTCGAAGTGCTGGTGGACGAAGACATCGTGCTGGCGATTGCCGAAGAGCCTGGCTGCGCACCGCTGCACATTGCCGATGGGCAGGCACTGGCGATGCGCCAAGTGCAGCGCTTACGTATCGGTACCTGGGTTGAAGTCCGCGATGACGACGAAGCACTGCGCTGCAAACTGGTGGCGCGCATTGGTAGCAGCGACCGGCTGGTATTTGCCAACCGCACCGGCTTGAAAGTGCGTGAGTGGAACGGAACCGGCCTGGCCCAGGCACTGAACCGAGGCGATGTGCGGGTGCTGGATGACGGGTTGTTGTTCGAGCGAGCACTGGAAGCGGTGCTCGACGGGCTACGGCAGCCGCAGGTGCAGTAGGCGGCAACATTACAATCATTCACATGCAAACGGCGTTTGCGGCAGGGCATACTGTGGCTCTGTTCACGGCGCTTTCAGGATCTGCCCCATGCAATTGGACCGTGCCACTGGCTGGTTCCACGGAATCGGAATCACCCACTGCCCCTCGCCGAATTTCAATGCCCGCCCCGACGGCGAATCGATTTCCCTGCTGGTGATCCACAACATCAGCCTGCCGCCAGCCTGTTTCGGCACCGGCAAGGTGCAGCAATTCTTCCAGAACCGCCTGGACCCCGACGAACACCCTTACTTCGCCAGCATCAACCACCTGACCGTATCGGCACACATTTTTGTCGAACGTGACGGGGCGGTGACCCAGTTTGTGTCGCTGCTCGACCGCGCCTGGCACGCGGGTGTGTCATGTTTCGACGGGCGCGAAGGCTGCAATGATTTCTCCATCGGTATCGAGCTGGAAGGTACTGACGACCTGGCCTATACCGATGCCCAGTACGCCGTGCTGGAGCAACTCACCCAACACATTCGCAGTGCCTGGCCTGCCATCGACCTGGGTCGTATCCAGGGCCACAGCGACATTGCCCCGCAACGCAAGACCGACCCCGGCCCGTCCTTCGATTGGCCGCGTTACCGCGAAGCGTTGCTGCATAAGGAGGACAAGGCATGAGTTTTCTGGTGTTGCTGCTGGCGCTGTGGGTCGAGAAGTTTTCGGCCCTGCGTCATCAGGTGCAGCGTGACGGGTTTTTCCTTGGCGAGTTGGTGCGGCTGGAACGCAGCGGCAAGGTTCACCCCGGGTGGACGCTGGCCATCCTGGTGCTGGCACCGGTAGCGCTGCTGGTATTGCTGCTGCATGTACTGGAGCCGGTAGCGTATGGGCTGTTGGCCTTGCCGGTACACCTGTTGGTGCTGGTCTATAGCCTGGGCCGTGGCGATGCCAAGGCTTCGCTTGGGCCGTTCCGCGATGCCTGGCGGCGTGGTGATGACCAGGCGGCGCTGCATGTTGCGGAGCGTGACCTGGGCCTGGCGGCCGACGAGCCACACAGCCTGTTGGTGCGCGTGCAGGGCAACCTGCTGTGGCAGGTGTACCAGGGCTTTTTCGCGGTGATCTTCTGGTACTTCGTGCTGGGCCCGGGAGCAGCGCTGGCTTACCGCCTGCTGGCGCTGTGCGGCGAGCACAGCCAGCAGCCGGCATTGAAGGCACGTGCCGAACAGCTGCGGCATATCATGGATTGGTTGCCGGTTCGTTTGCTGGCGTTGAGCTTTGCTTTGGTTGGCAACTTCCTCGCGGTTACCCGGGTGATGCTGCATGAGGTGCTCAACTGGCACATCAGCGCTGCGCACCTGGTGGCCAGGGTAGGGCGCATTGCCGACGATATTCCCGAGGAAGAAGACAGCCAGCGCGGGCTGGGGCGGCTGGACAGTCTGTGGGAACTGCTGCTGCGCTGTGCGGTGCTGTGGTATGCCGGGTTTGCGCTGTGGACGGTGCTGGTCTGAAACCATTCATTGGCCTCTTCGCGGGCAAGCCCGCTCCCACAGTACGGCGTAGTTTCCAGAGCTGGCGCGGACCCTGTGGGAGCGGGCTTGCCCGCGAAGAGGCCACCACAGGCAACAAGACATCTACCAGCCAAACAACTCGCAAGCATTTCGGCTACTGGCCTCTGCCAGCTCTCCGACATCAATCCCCATCACTTCGGCCAGCGCGCCGGCAATCTCCGGCAGATGCTCCGGGCTGTTCCGAACCCCCGGGTACATCACCGGCGCCATATCCGGCGCATCGGTCTCCAACACCACACTCTCCAACGGCAACCGCGCCAAGGTCCTGCGTAGCCGCAGCGCCTGCGGCCAGGTTGCGGCACCGCCAAGCCCGAGCTTGAAGCCCAGCTTGATGTATTCGCGCGCCTCTTCGTAACTGCCGGCAAAGGCATGGATCACCCCCGCCCGCGCCGGCTTGTAGCGCTTGAGTGTGGCGATCACCTGGGCATGGCTGCGGCGCACGTGCAGCAGGGCGGGCAGCGTGAAGTCGCAGGCCATTTGCAGTTGCGCTTCAAACAGCTCCTGTTGGCGGGCTTTGTCCAGGTCTTCAAGGTAGTAGTCCAGGCCAAACTCACCCACTGCACAAAGCCTTGGGTCGCCGTGCAGGCGCTCCAGCCATTCGCGCAATTGCACCAGGTGCTCCGGGCGGTGCTGGTCGAGGTAGACCGGGTGCAGGCCGAGCGCCGCGAACAGGCGCTGATCGGTGCTGGCCAGGTCCAGCACCCGCTGGAAGTTCGCCTGATACACCCCCAGCACCACCATCCGTTCCACGCCACGCGCCGCCGCGTTGGCCAGCAGGCGCGGGCGGTCGGCGTCGAAGTCGGGAAAGTCCAGGTGGGTGTGGGTGTCGATCAGGCGCATGTTCAGGCCGCTGTGATGCGCTGCTTGAAGGTGCGGCCGACGGCATGCACACCAGGTTCGTAGCGCTTCTCCTCGATGGCCGCCAGCGCCAGTTCGAGCGCTGTGGCCGCAATCAGACCGTGTTGCTGGGCCATGGCATTGACCGGCAGCGGCAGGAAATCGAGCAACTGGTTATCGCCAAAGGTACCCAGTTGCAGTTGGCGAGAATCGGCAGGGCGTGCCTGCAAGGTGTCGAACACGCCTTGCAGCAGCACGTACGAGGTGGTCACCAACGCATCTGGTAGGCCGCCCAGATCATCGATCAGCTGCTGCATCAGGCGCTGGCCGCATTCACGGCTGAACGCTTCGCCCTGGTAGCGCCGCACTTCACCGGCATAACCTTGCAGTGCTTCTTCGAACCCGCCGGCACGCGCCTGGCTTACGGACAGCTCAGGGCGCGCGCCGATCAGGGCAATACTGCGTGGGGCGGCGCTGAGCAGGCTGGCGGCCAGTTGGCGGCTGGCGTCGCGGTCATCGCTGATCACCGAGCAGAAGTGCGCAGGGTCCAGACGGCGGTCAATGGCGATCACCGGCAGGCCTTTGTCCTGAAGGTCGCGGTAGCTGTGGTCTTCTGGCGGCAGGCAGCTGGCGACAAACAGCGCGTCGCAACGGCGCGCGCGGAACAGTTGCTGCAACTGGCGCTCGCTGTCGGGCTGGTCGTCGCTGCTGGCGATCAGCAGCTGGTAACCACGGGCGCGCGCACCTTGCTCCAGCTGCTTGGCAATACGGGCGTAGCTGGGGTTCTCCAGATCCGGGAGAATGAAGCCCAGGGTGCGGGTGTGCCGGCTGCGCAGGCCGGCAGCCTGCGGGTTGGGAGTGAAGCCGTGGGCCTCGACCACCGCACGCACGCGCTCGACGGTGGTATTGCTGATGCGCTGCTGTTCAGCCTTGCCGTTGATGACGTAGCTGGCTGTGGTCACGGACACACCGGCCAGACGGGCGATATCGCTGAGTTTCACCGAATTTTCCTTGTTATTTCCGGGGCTGGCTGTAAGGCCGGACCGGGTAGTTTGACCCAGCGCAGGCATCACGCGCAGACGACCATTGTCGCAATTGTCCGACAGGATGGGGCTTTTTACCGGGCAGATTATCGAGTAACGTGGCCGTCTGGTCAGATTAATCGTTTCAGCTGCCGAATTTTCTGAAGCAGCTCTAAGTTGCAAGCTGCAAGCTACAAGAAGAAGCGGCCTGCGCACGGGCTCGCTTTTTCTTGCAGCTTGCAGCTTGCAGCTTAGAGCTCGTAACTGGCCATTCCCTTGAATTTCACAACAATACTCCAGTACCCGACCGGGAACTGCAAAAGGAGAAGGTCATGCTCGAGCTCGCCAAGGAGCAGATAGCCATGGGCCAGGTGGCCGCCGACAAAGCCGAGGCATTGCGCCTGCTGGCCGAGCGGCTGGTTGCCGATGGCCTGGTCGCCGCCGGGTACCTGCAAGGGCTGCAGGCCCGCGAGGCCCAGGGCTCGACGTTCCTCGGCCAGGGCATCGCCATTCCCCATGGCACGCCGCAGACCCGTGACCTGGTGTATGCCACCGGCGTGCGCCTGTTGCAGTTCCCCGAGGGCGTGGACTGGGGTGATGGGCAAAGGGTCTACCTGGCCATCGGCATTGCCGCACGCTCCGATGAACACTTGCGCCTGCTGCAACTGCTGACCCGCGCCCTGGGTGAGACCGACCTGGCCGAAGCATTGCGCCGGGCCGGTTCTGCCGACGCGCTGCTCAAGCTGCTGCAAGGTGCGCCTCGGGAACTGGCACTGGATGCGCAACTGGTCGGCCTGAACCTGCCCGCTGAAGATTTTGACGAACTGGCCTGGCGTGGTGCCCGCCTGCTGCAGCGTGCCGACTGTGTCGACAGCGGCTTTGCCGCCGTGCTGCAACAGGCTGAGCCGCTGCCACTGGGCGAGGGCCTGTGGTGGCTGCACAGCGAGCGTCAGGTGCGACAACCAGGCCTGGCGTTTATCACCCCGCAGCAGCCACTGCGTTACCGCGGCCAACCGCTTAACGGCCTGTTCTGCCTGGCCAGCCTGGGTGCCGCTCACCAGGCCCTGCTCGAGCGCCTGTGCGAAGTGCTGATCGAAGGCCGTGGGCAGATGCTCTACCAGGCCACCAGCAGCCGTGCGGTGCTCGAAGTCCTGGGGGGCGAGGCACCAGCGGACTGGCCCGGCGCGCGCGTCGTGCTGGCCAACCCGCATGGCCTGCATGCCCGCCCGGCCAAGGTGCTGGCGCAACTGGCCAAAGGCTTCGAGGGGGAAATCCGCGTTCGTCTGGTCGACAGCGCGCAGCCGGCGGTGTCGGTGAAGAGCCTGAGCAAGCTGCTCAGCCTTGGTGCCCGCCGTGGCCAGACGCTGGAGCTGGTGGCCGAGCCGGGCATCGCCGCCGAAGCTTTACCGGTACTGGTGGCCGCCATTGAGCAAGGCCTGGGTGAAGAGGTGGAGCCGCTGGCGCAACCTGTGGCAGCCGTTGCCAGTGCCGCGCCCGAGGTGCTGCAAGTGCCCGGGGCCGGTAGCCGCATTCAGGGCGTGGGTGCTGCCCCCGGCATTGCCAGCGGCCCGGCGCATGTGTGTGTCGAGCGTGACATCGATTACCCGCTACGTGGTGAATCCACTGCAGTGGAACGGCAAAAGCTGCGCCAGGCCATGGCGATGGTAGACAGCGACCTGCAGGCGTTGGTGAAGCGAAGCGACAAGGCCATCGGCGAGATCTTCGTCACCCACCAGGAAATGCTCGCCGACCCGGCCCTGACCGACGATGTCGAACAGCGCCTTGCCCAAGGCGAAAGCGCCGCGGCAGCCTGGATGGCGGTGATCGAAGCCGCAGCACGTCAGCAGGAGGCGTTGCACGATGCCTTGCTGGCCGAGCGCGCCGCCGACCTGCGCGACATCGGCCGCCGCGTGCTGGCGCAATTGTGTGGCGTGCAGGCTCAGGTTGAGCCCGAGCAACCGTACGTGCTGGTGATGACCGAAGTCGGCCCGTCCGATGTGGCCCGGCTGGACCCAGGCCGGGTTGCCGGTATCGTCACCGCCCAGGGCGGCGCCACCGCCCACAGTGCTATCGTTGCGCGCGCGTTGGGCATCCCGGCGGTGGTCGGCGCAGGTGCGTCGATACTGCTGCTGGAAAGCGGCACGCCGCTGTTGCTCGATGGCCAGCGCGGGGTGGTCAACGTGGCGCCGCCAGCGGATGAGCTGCAACGGGCGCTGGCCGAGCGCGACCTGCGCGAGCAAAGGCTGCAGGCTGCCTGGGCCAACCGCTTCGAGCCGGCGGTGACCCGCGACGGCCACGCTGTCGAGGTGTTCGCCAACATCGGTGACAGCAACGGCATTGCCAAGGTGGTGGAACAGGGCGCCGAAGGCGTGGGCCTGCTGCGCACCGAACTGATTTTCATGGCCCACCCCCAGGCCCCGGACGTAGCCACCCAGGAGGCCGAGTACCGCCGCGTGCTCGATGGCCTGGGCGGGCGGCCGCTGGTGGTGCGCACCCTTGATGTCGGCGGTGACAAGCCACTGCCATACTGGCCGATCGCCGCCGAGGAAAACCCCTTCCTGGGTGTGCGGGGCGTGCGCCTGACCCTGCAGCGCCCGCAGATCATGGAAGACCAGTTGCGCGCCTTGCTGCGCGCTGCCGACCAGCGCCCGCTACGCATCATGTTCCCGATGGTTGGCCAGGTGCACGAGTGGCGCGAGGCGCGGGCCATGGTCGAGCGCCTGCGGGCTGAAATACCGGTGGCCGACCTGCAACTGGGGATTATGGTCGAGGTACCTTCGGCCGCTTTGCTGGCCGCGCAACTGGCGCGTGAAGTGGACTTTTTCAGCATCGGCACCAACGACCTGACCCAGTACACCCTGGCCATCGACCGTGGCCACCCGAGCCTTAGCGCCCAGGCCGACGGCCTGCACCCGGCGGTGCTCAGCCTGATCGAGATGACCGTGCGTGCTGCCCATGCCCATGGCAAGTGGGTCGGTGTGTGCGGCGAGTTGGCGGCCGACCCTCAGGCGGTGCCGGTGCTGCTGGGCCTGGACGTGGATGAACTCAGCGTTTCTGCGCGCAGCATCGCCGAAGTCAAGGCTCTGGTTCGCCAGGCCGATCACCAGACGGCCCGCGCCCTGGCGCGCGAGGCCCTGCAACAAGACAGCGCCGCAGCGGTTCGCGCGCTGGTGGAGCGTTACTGAATGGCCAAGATCCTTACCCTCACCCTGAACCCGGCGCTGGACATCACCATCGGTCTTGGCACCTTGCGCCCTGGGCAGGTCAACCGCAGCCAGGCGCAACAGAGCCACGCGGCGGGCAAAGGGCTGAACGTTGCCCAGGTGCTGGCCGACCTGGGCCACAGCGTGACCGTTGGCGGCTTCCTCGGGCAGGACAACCTGCAGCCCTTCGAGGCACTGATCGGCTGGCGCGGCTTTGCCGACTGCTTTGTGCGCGTGCCCGGTGAGACCCGCAGCAACATCAAGCTGGTCGAGGCTGATGGCCGCGTCACCGACATCAACGGCCAGGGGCCGGAGGTCGACGAGGCGGCGCGCAGCGCCTTGCTGCGCCGGCTGGAACAGGTTGCCCCGGGCCACGATGCCGTGGTGGTGGCAGGTAGCCTGCCGCGCGGGATCAGTGCCGAGTGGTTCCGCCAGTTGCTTGAGCAACTGAAGGCCCAAGGCCTCAGGGTAGCCCTGGACAGCAGCGGCGAAGCCCTGCGTGCAGGCCTGCAAAGCGCGCCCTGGCTGGTCAAGCCCAATACCGAAGAGCTGGGCGAAGTACTTGGCCTGGCTGTGGATAACCCGGCGCAGCAGCGTGCTGCCGCCGAGCGCCTGCTGGCAAGCGGCGTAGAACACGTGGTGGTGTCTGCCGGTGAGCAAGGTGTCAGCTGGTTTGCCAGCGGCCTGGCGTTACACGCCCGCCCGCCCGCCGTGCGGGTCGCCAGCACGGTGGGCGCGGGGGACTCGTTGGTCGCTGGCATGGTGCATGGCCTGTTGCAGGGCGAGCCCCCTGCGCAGACGTTGGCCCGCGCCACCGCGATTGCCGCCCAGGCCGTCACCCAGGTTGGCTTCGGCATCCGTGACCGCCAGCAACTGGCGCGGCTGCAAGCCGCCGTGCAACTGACAGAACAACAAGAGGGTTGCCGATGAACATTGCCATTGTCACCGCCTGCCCCAACGGCCAGGTGTCGAGTGTGCTGAGTGCGCGGCTGTTGTCTGCCGCTGCCCAGCGGCGCGGCTGGAGCACCAGTGTAGAAGTGCAGGATGCCGAGCATCCCGAGCGGCAGCTGAGCGCCGCGCAGGTCGCCGAGGCCGACTGGGTGCTGGTGGTCAGCACCGGCCCGGTGGACCTGGGCCGCTTCGTCGGCAAGCGCGTGTACCAGAGCACGCCCTCGCAGGCCCTGGCTGATCGCGAAGGCTTCCTCGATGAAGCCGCCAGCAATGCCCGGTTGCTGGCAGATGTGCCGGCAAGCCCGGTAGTGGCTGACAGCGCCGGCGCACGCATCGTTGCCGTCACTGCCTGCCCGACTGGCGTAGCGCATACGTTCATGGCCGCAGAGGCCTTGCAGCAAGCCGCGCAGCAGTTGGGATACCAACTGACCGTCGAGACCCAAGGCTCGGTGGGCGCGCGCAACCCGTTGTCTGCCGAGGCTATCGCTGCCGCCGACGTGGTGCTGCTGGCCGCCGACATCGAGGTGCCCACTGCCCGATTTGCCGGTAAACGCATCTACCGTTGCGGCACCGGCATCGCCCTGAAGCAGGCGCGGGCCACGCTGGACAAGGCCCTGGCCGAAGGCAAGGTGCAAGGCAGTACCGACGCCGCAGCGCCAGCCACGCCAGCCAAGGGCGAGAAGACCGGGGTGTACAAGCACCTGCTTACCGGCGTGTCGTTCATGCTGCCGATGGTGGTGGCTGGCGGCCTGCTGATTGCCCTGTCATTCGTGTTCGGCATCGAAGCCTACAAAGAGCCCGGCAGCTTGCCGGCGGCGCTGATGCAGATTGGTGGCGAGGCTGCGTTCAAGCTGATGGTGCCGCTGCTGGCGGGCTATATCGCCTGGTCCATTGCCGACCGCCCGGGGCTTGCGCCCGGCATGATCGGCGGCCTGCTGGCCAGTACCTTGGGCGCCGGTTTCATCGGTGGCATTGTCGCCGGCTTTCTGGCCGGTTACAGCGCCAAGGCCATTGCCCGCTGGGCGCGCTTGCCCACCAGCCTTGAAGCGCTCAAGCCGATCCTGATCATTCCGCTATTGGCCAGCCTGTTCACCGGGCTGGTGATGATCTACGTGGTTGGCCAACCGGTCGCGGCCATGCTCGAAGGCCTCACGCACTTCCTCGACAGCATGGGCACCACCAATGCCATCCTGCTGGGGCTGTTGCTGGGCGGGATGATGTGCGTCGACCTTGGCGGGCCGATCAACAAGGCTGCCTATGCCTTTTCGGTAGGGCTGCTGGCCTCGTCCAGCTACGCACCGATGGCGGCGACCATGGCTGCCGGCATGGTGCCGCCGATAGGCCTGGGCATCGCCACCTTCCTTGCCCGGCGCAAGTTTGCCCAGAGCGAGCGCGAGGCGGGCAAGGCGGCCTTGGCGCTGGGCTTGTGCTTCATTTCCGAAGGGGCGATCCCGTTTGCTGCCAAGGACCCGCTGCGGGTGATTCCGGCCAGTATTGCCGGTGGCGCGTTGACCGGGGCGTTGTCGATGTACTTCGGTTGCAAGCTGATGGCGCCGCATGGTGGGTTGTTTGTGCTGCTGATCCCCAATGCGATCAACCATGCACTGCTGTATTTGCTGGCGATCGTGGCGGGTAGCCTGCTGACGGCAGTGGTGTATGCGGTTATCAAGAAGAGCGAGCAGGTGGAGTTGGCGGTGGCGCCGGTGAAAGTGTAAAGATTTTCATAGGGGCTACAGGCCTCTTCGCGGGCGCGCCCGCTCCCACAGGGATCCTGCAAACCTCAAGTTCATGCGGTACCTGTGGGAGCGGGCGTGCCCGCGAAGAGGCCGGAACAGGTCAACGCCCGTGCTTTTGCCGCAACGGCACCAGCAGGTCACCCAGGCCGTTGTGGTCGACCTCATGCATCAACGCCAGCAACCCACCCAGTTCTCCCGCCGGGAAACCCTTGCGCGCAAACCACGCCAGGTAGTCCCCCGGCAAGTCGGCAATGATGCGCCCCTGGTACTTGCCAAATGGCATGGTCCGGGTCACCAGCAGTTCGAGGGTTTCCGGTTTCATGTTCGGCGCACCTGGCAGTGGAAAAGTGCCGACCATACTGCAATCTGCACGAACGCCCAAGCGTGGATCATGCAGAACGCCCTCATATGCGGTCAGTCTTTTAAGTGTAAGTTATTGATTTAAATGATTTTATTTTTGATCCATCGCTTGGCACGAACTCTGCTCCATTACAGATGACTATCACCTGCCAAGGAGTTCGACCATGAGCAACCCCAACAAAGACGTGATTGATGTGCTCAACGACCTGATCGAGTACAGCAAGGATGGTGAGAAGGGCTTCAAGGCTTCCGCCGATGATGTGAAGGACCCCGAGCTGAAAGCGTTCTTCGTCCAGCGTGCCGGTGAGTGCGCCAACGCCGCTGGCGAGCTGCAAAGCGAAGTGCGCCGACTGGGCGGCGACCCGGAAACTTCCACCAGCATCAGCGGCGACCTGCACCGTGGCTGGGTCAACCTCAAGTCGATGGTCACTGGCAAGGATGAAGAAGCGGTGCTCAACGAAGTGGAGCGGGGTGAGGACCACGCCCTGAAGGCTTACAAAGAGGCTCGCGAAAAACTGGTCAAGCTGGGCCGCACTGCCAGCGACATGACCTACAGCCTGGTGGAAAAACAGCTGCAAGGCGTGCAGCGCAACCATGACCAGGTCAAGGCCCTGCGCAACGCCGCCCGCGCTCGCTCCTAAGCGTCAGGCCCCTCTACCCGGTTGCGGCCCTTGGCCTTGGCCCGGTAGAGCGCTTCGTCCGCGGCACCCAGCACCCCGGTCAGGTCGTGCTGGGTGCCAGACAGGCCGATACCGATGCTCACCGTCACCGCGTGGGCATCATCGGCAAAGGGTGCCAACGCTTCGACACTGGCACGGATGCGCTCGGCCAGCAGCCGTGCGCCAGCCAGGTCGGTTTCCGGCAGCACTATCTGGAACTCCTCCCCACCGTAACGCGCAGCCAGGTCGGCCGGCCGGCGGATGCACGCCTCGATGGCCTTGGCCACTTCGCGCAGGGCATGGTCGCCACCGGCATGGCCATGGCGCTGGTTGAACGCCTTGAAATGGTCCACATCCACCATCAGCACCGCCAGCGGCTTGCGATTGCGCTGCGCACGTGCCCACTCCTGGCGCAGCACCTGGTCCAGGCGGCGGCGGTTGGCCAGGCCGGTCAGGCTGTCGGTGGCGGCCAAGGTAGCCAGGCCTAGCTCGGCCTCCTGGCGGCGGCGCAGTTCGCGGCCCAGTAGCAGGGTCAGCCAGAGAATGCCCACGCACAGTACACCGGTGGCCACGCTGACCAGGATCGCGGTGCGCCGCCACGACTGGAACACTTCGTCGGCCGAATGCACCACCAGTACGATCAATGGCAGCTGCGCGACCCGGGCGAAGGTGTACATGCGCGGGCTGCCGTCGGTGCCGGAGCGGGCGATGAAGTTGCCGCTTTGCTCATTGAGGATGCGCTGGAAGTTGGGCCGCTCGGCATAGTTGGTGCCGATCAGCGGATCTTGCGGGCGCGAGGGTTGGCGGGCGAGCAATTGGCCGTCGGTATTGAACAGGTTAATACTGCTGTCGTCGCCTATGTCCAGGCGCTGGAACAGGTCGCTGAAGTACGACAGGCGCAGTGCCCCCGCCGCCAATCCGGCAAACTCGCCATCGGGCCCGGGGATGCGCCGGCTGAAGCTGATGCACCAGTCCAGGTCACCCAGCCTGGCCTTGAACGGCGGGCCCACCAGCAAGCCAAGGTTGGCATTGCGCTGATGGGCCTTGAACACCCCGGTATCGCCGAAGTTGGCCTTGCGCGGCACGTTGCTGGTGGAGTCGCCTACCACATTGCCTTGCTTGTCCAGCCACAGCACATCACCGCGCTTGCGGTCGACAAAGGCCTCGTTGAACAGCAGGCGCTGGCGCAAGGGGCCGGGTATTTCCGGCAGTTCCTTGCGCCCGACGGCCCAGATCAGGCCCTGCAACGACTGGTCGTACAGTTCGGCGTTACGCAGGATGTCGCTTTCGATCAGCTGGACGATGTTGTTGGACGAGCGAATGGCCGACTGCTCCACGCTGTCGCGCTCACGCGCCAGCAGGTAGCTGACGATGGCTACGATGGCGAGCACGGCAAGGCAACTGCCCAGATTGAGGGTCAGCTCGGGGTGCGACCTGAGGAATGCGAAACGCGGTAATCGGGTGGGCATGCTCGCTACTGCGTGGGCAGGGCCATTCGCGGCGGCGACATTCTAGGGAAGCGGGGATTGTCGGACAAGATTTGTCCGACGGAATCACGTATAGCTATCTTTCGGCTTCACGCCGAACCCTGTGGGAGCGGGCTTGCCCGCGAAGCAAGCGCCGCGGTGTATGGCACCGGCTTCGCCGGTGTTCGCGGGCACGCCCGCTCCCACAGGGGTTTACGTGTGCTGCCTACAAACGAAGGTCAGAACACGTTCAGCGGATAATCCACGATCACCCGCACTTCATCGTTGTCGCTGTTGCTGTCGATCGATGCATAACCCTGGCTGCCACGGTGGGTGGCATAGCGCACCAGTACCGACAGGTCTTTCAGGTCACCCTCCTGGAACACGTACTTCACGTCCAGGTCGCGCTCCCAGTGCATGGCGTTCTTGCCATCGGCACGGTAGTAATCGTAGTGGTCAGTGTTCTGCGTAGCCTTGGTCAGGTCGGCTTCACCGCGCGAGTACGACAGCGAGGTGGTCAGGCCAGGCACGCCGACGCCGGCGAAGTCATAGTCGTACTGCAGCTTCCACGAACGCTCGTTTGGCGCATTGAAGTCCGAGTACATGCGCGAGTTGTCCAGGTACACGCTGTCGCCCAGGTTGATGTAGTCGAACGGCGTGTTGCCGTTGACCCGCTGGTAGGCGGCGGTGACGCTGTGGTAACCGGCGTTGACGGTAAAGTGCACGCTGTAGGTGTTGTTGTCGATCTTGCCCAGCAGGGCCTGGCCGGTGTCCTGGGTGTGGTAGAAGTGCACGCCCGGGTTCAGGCTGACCAGGTCGTTGACCACGTAGGTGTAGTCGAAGTCAGCGTAGTACTGGTTCCAGATGTCCTTCAGCTCGGCGGCGTACAGGTTGGCGGTGATGTTCTCGGTACCGCTCCACGAAGCGCCGGCCCAGTTCAGGTGCTTGCTCTTGTCGTGCTCGTTCAGCGAGCCGTAGTAGGTATCGATACGGCGGTGGCCGCTTTGGTTGTACGGGTGGGTGAAGCTCACCTGGCCGCCTTCGAGCAGCAGGCCGTCGATGCTGGTGTTGGTCAGGCTCACACCGCGGAAGGTCTGCGGCAGCATGCGCGTTTCGCCGCCAGCGATCACCGGGTTGGTAAGGAACAGGTCACCGGCTTTCAGCTCGGTGTCGAAGGCCTTCAGCTTGACCGCGGCGCCCGCCGTGGAGAACGAGTGCGGCGCAGCGCCCAGTTCGTCGTTGTCCTTGATGTGCTCGGGCAGGATGCTGGTGCCGGCATGGCCGCCACCGCCATCGAGCTTCAAGCCCAACATGGCATGGGCATCCAGGCCAAAGCCGACTACGCCCGGGGTGTAACCGGATTCGAAGCGCGCAACCGCGCCTTGGCCCCACTCGCGGGTGTCACGCACGCCGGCATTGTGGTTGTCGCGGTTGAAGTAGGCATTACGAAAATGCAGGTTGAAGGACGACCCTTCGATAAAGCCATCAGCCTTGTCTTCATCTGCCTGTGCGGCGAAAGGGATCGTTGCAGTCAACGCAATGAACAGCGGGGTAAAACGAAACGCGGAAGGCACCGGTACTAGCTCCTTTGGTATGACGGTGGGGCAGTTGTTATTTTTGAATGTGCGTCTTTCTTATAGGTGAACGTTACAGCCGGGCTGATAGTTACAGCACATAAAAAAAGCCGCTGATCGGCAGCGGCTTTAAAAGGCTAACATATCGGCACCGGTGGTGCCCATGGCGTAGCCAAGGGAAATCGGGAGCAGCGACAGCGCTTTATCAGCTGTCGGCGTTGGCATCGACAGCAGCCTTGGAGGCTGTCTGTTTGGCGTCTTTTGCAGCGTCAGCCTTGTTTGCGGCTACAACGTCGCGGGCCTCTTGATGAACGGCGGCGAGCTCTGCATTACGGGTGACGAAAGCGCTGGATTCTTCGGCCATGGCCAGGGGCGACAACAACAGGGAAGACAGAACGAAGACGCTGGCAATACCCATACTGTTGGACATTTGAAACTACCTTCTTGCGGTGCAAGTGCTAATGAGGACGGGGGTAAAGTTAGTCCTTTCGATGCACCGGAAACAGAGCGAAGTGCGATAAGCACTGTTGCGCAAAAGGTAACTATCCATGAGAAAGCAATAGTACTTTTGGCGCAAAGCACCGCGTTAGACGCGGTCCTTGTGGGGAGGAACTGTCTTGTTCAAAATCTGAAAGCTTGCGCAATCTCTGTGGGAGCGGGCAAGCCCGCGAACACCGGCAGCGCCGGTGCCATCCACCGCGTCGCCTGTTTCGCGGGCATGCCCGCTCCCACAGGGACCGCGACCTCCTGTCAGGCATGGGTGGGTAGCTTGATACCGAAGGTATTCGCCCCCGCCCCACTGCGCACGAACACCTCCCCCCCATGCATCAGCGCAATCGCCTTGACGATGGCCAACCCCAACCCATGGTTGCCGCCACCGCTGTTGCTGCGTGCCGCATCCACCCGGTAGAAACGCTCGAACAGCAACGGCAGGTGCTCATCGTCAATCGCCGGCCCCGGGTTGCTCACGGCAATGCTCACCTGCTCAGGCCCGGCATCGATCTGCACCTGGATCACCTGATGCGGGGCCGTATGCTGCACGGCGTTGTTCAGCAGGTTGATCAACGCCCGGCGCAGTTGGGCCTTTTCGATAGGCGCCTGGGCATCGCCGGTCACGCTCACGCTGACCTGCGCGTCTTCGAGGATATAGTCGAGGTAATCGAGGGTGGTCGCCACTTCCTCGGCCAGCGAGGCCTGAGCCAGGGCAGTGGCCTTGCTGCCCTGGTCGGCACTGGCCAGGAACAGCATGTCGTTGATGATGCTGCGCAGGCGCTCCAGCTCTTCCAGGTTCGATTGCAGCACTTCGAAGTAATGCTCTGCACTGCGCCCGCGAGTAAGCGCTACCTGAGTCTGGCCGATCAGGTTGGTCAGCGGCGAGCGCAGTTCGTGGGCCACGTCGGCGTTGAACGCTTCCAGCCGCGAGTAGGCCTGGCTGACGCGATCCAGAGCGGCGTTGAAGGCACCGGCAAACTGCGCCAGTTCCGGGGGCAGGGCATGGGTTTGCAGGCGCCCGTCCAGGCGTGGCGGGGCCAGGGCCTGGGCCTCGTTGGACAGCGCCAGCAGCGGGCGCAAGCCAATACGCGCCACCCAGTAGCCCAGCACCGAGGCCAGCAGGACGCCGAGCACTGCCAGCCCGACAATCGCCACCAGCAGGCTGTGCTGGGCCTGCCAGAACGTTTCGGTGTCGATGCCGATCAGAAAGCGCAGCGGTGGCCGCTCGCCCAGCGCAGGCAGTTCGCTGACCAGC
Organism: Pseudomonas sp. NPDC090592; assembly: GCF_044769185.1. Classification (NCBI taxonomy): domain Bacteria; kingdom Pseudomonadati; phylum Pseudomonadota; class Gammaproteobacteria; order Pseudomonadales; family Pseudomonadaceae; genus Pseudomonas; species Pseudomonas sp. NPDC090592. The sequence continues at coordinate 52,021 of NZ_JBIVXJ010000010.1, read as the reverse complement.
ACTTTGTAAGGGTAGGGGCGGTCGGGCAGGCGCAGGTCGCGCATACCCTGCGGGCCTTCGGCGAAGGCACGTACAAGTTCGCCAGGGTGGCCATATTCGTAGGCAGGGTTGCTGCTGACTACCCAGAAGCGGATGCGTTTGTCTTCTTCGCCCAGCAGGTTGAGCTTGTTGTTGATCTTGGCCCAGTGATCGGGCGTGCCGAAGCGGTTGAGGGTGGATTCGAGCACGCTGAAACGCGCGTCCAGTTCGGCCTGCGGCAGCAGGTCGAGGCTGCGGTCGACCTGGCGGTACAGCGCCGAGCCTATCAATATGAATACGCCCAACGCCACCAGGATGAACAGTGCCGACAAGCGCAGGGCGATGGAATTACCCCGCACGGTTTTCCAGGACATAGCCCATGCCTCGGATGGTGTGCAGCAACTTGTTGTCGAAAGGCCCATCGAGCTTGGCGCGCAGGCGTTTGATCGCCACTTCGACGACGTTGGCATCGCTGTCGAAGTTGATGTCCCAGACCAGCTCGGCAATCGCCGTCTTCGACAGGATTTCACCCTGCCGTCGGGCCAACACACTCAGTAGCGAGAATTCTTTGGCGGTCAGGTCCAGGCGCTGGCCGGCGCGTGAGGCCTTGCGGGCCATCAGGTCGATCCACAGGTCTGCCACCTGCACTTGCAGCGGTTCATGGCTGCTGCTGCGCCGGGTCAGGGCTTGCAGGCGGGCGACCAGCTCAAGAAAAGAGAACGGCTTGCCCAGGTAGTCGTCGGCGCCCTCACGCAGGCCGCGGATGCGGTCTTCGACCCGCTCGCGAGCGGTCAGCATGATCACCGGCGTCTGCTTGCGCGCGCGCAAGGCGCGCAGCACGCCATAGCCGTCCAGGCCGGGCAACATCACATCCAGCACGATTACTGCGTAGTCGCCCTCCAGGGCCAGGTGCAGGCCGTCGATGCCGTCCCGCGCCAGGTCGACGGTAAAGCCCTGCTCGGTAAGGCCGCGATGAAGGTAATCGGCGGTTTTTTCTTCGTCTTCGATGATCAGCACACGCATGGTCTTGTCCTAGCTGGCACTTGGCGCTGCCGCAGGGGCAGCCTGGCGGCGGTGGAACAGGCGCTCCAGGGCCAAGTATATGACCGGGGTGGTGAACAGCGTCAGGGCCTGGCTCACCAGCAGGCCGCCCACCACCGCAATGCCCAGTGGCTGGCGCAACTCGGCACCGGTGCCGAAACCGAACATCAGCGGTACCGCGCCGAGCAAGGCGGCCAAGGTGGTCATGATGATCGGCCTGAAGCGCGTCAGGCATGCCTGGTGAATCGCCTGCTCCGGCGTCAGGCCATGATGGCGCTGGGCTTCAAGGGCGAAGTCGATCAGCAGGATGCCGTTCTTCTTGACGATACCGATCAGCAGCACCACCCCGATCAGCCCCATGATGCTGAAGTCCTGGCCCATGGCCCATAGCAGGATCAACGCGCCCAGGCCGGCCGAGGGCAGGGTGGAGATGATCGTCAGCGGGTGGACGAAGCTCTCGTACAGCACGCCAAGAATGATGTACACCGCCACCAGCGCCGCCAAAATCAGCCAAGGCTGGCTCGACAACGAACTCTGGAACGCTTGGGCCGCACCCTGGAAGTTGCCGCTGATGGAGTCGGGCATGCCCAGCTCGCGCTGGGTGCGGTCGAGGATGCTCACGGCATCGCCCAGGGCCACGCCAGGGGCCAGGTTGAACGACAGGTTGGCCGCCGGGAACAGGCCATCGTGGCTGATCGACAACGGCCCGGTGCTGGGCGGGGCCACGTGGGCCACGGCCGACAGCGGCACCATTTCGTTGCTCAGCGGCGAGCGCAGGTAGAAGTAGTTCAGGCTCTCGGCCTTGCCGCGTTGGCGGGCATCCAGTTCAAGGATCACCTTGTACTGGTTGGTGTCGGTCTGGAACTCGCTGATCTGCCGCTGGCCGAAGGCATCGTACAGGGCCTGATCGACGTCGGTGGTGGTCAGGCCGAAACGCGCTGCGGCCTGGCGGTCGATGTCGATGCGGGTGACGCTGGCACCCAGTTGCAGGTCGTTGGACAGGTCGCGGAACGCCGGGTTTTCCCGCAGGCGGTCGGTCAGGCGTTGGGTCCACAGGTTCAGTGCCTCGCCGTCGTTGCTCTTGAGCACGTACTGGTACTGGGTGCGGGACGGGCCGGAGCTGAGGTTGATGTCCTGGCCGGCGCGCATGTACAGGACAATGCCCGGTACCTGGGCCAGTTTGGGGCGCAGCCGGTCGATCAGCTCGCTGGCCGACACATCGCGTTCGCCGCGCGGCTTCAAGGCGATCCAGAAGCGGCCGTTGGCGATGGTCTGGTTGCTGCCGGTGACCCCTACCGAATGGGAGAACGCGCGTACTGCCGGGTCCGCCTCGATGATCTTCGCCAGCGCCTGGTGCTTCTCGATCATCGACGGGTACGACACGTCTGCTGCGGCTTCGCTTGTGCCCAGGATGAAACCGGTGTCCTGCAACGGGAAGAAGCCCTTGGGGATGGCCACGTAACCGGCCACCGCCAACGCCAGGGTCACGCCAAACACGCCAAGGGTCAGGCGCTGGTGGGCGAGGGCGCGGTTCAGGCCTTTTTCGTACCACTTGACCAGGCGCTCGCCAAAGCCGCCCTCGTGTTCACCGGGTGGCCGGCGCATGAACAGCGCGCAGAGGGTGGGTGCCAGGGTCAGCGAGACCACCACCGAAATCAGGATGGTGGAGGTGGCGGTCAGGGCGAACTCCTTGAACAGCCGGCCAACCACGCCGCCCATGAACAGCAGCGGGATGAACGCGGCAATCAGCGAGAAGCTGATCGACACCACGGTAAAGCCGATTTCCCCGGCGCCCTTTAGCGCCGCCGTGCGGCTATCGTCGCCGGCCTCCAGGTGGCGGTGGATGTTCTCCACCACGACGATGGCATCGTCCACCACGAAGCCCACGGAAATGACGATGGCCACCAGGGTCAGGTTGTTCAGGCTGAAGCCGAGGATGTACATCAGCGCGCAACTGGCGATCAGCGACACGCCGAGCACGCTGGACACCACCATGGTTGCCGACCACTGGCGCAGGAACAGCGCCATCACCCCGATCACCAGGGCCACGGCGATCATCAGGGTCAGTTCCACTTCGTGCAGCGAGGCGCGGATGGTCTGGGTACGGTCCTGCAGTACCGACACCTCGACCGAGGCCGGCAGCATTTCCTGCAGCTTGGGCAGGGCGGCCATGACCCGGTCCACGGTATCGACGATGTTGGCGCCGGGTTGGCGGAAGATCACCAGGTTCAGCCCCGGCTGGTCGCCGGACCAGGCCTTGACGTAGGCGTTTTCGGCACCGTTGATCACCTTGGCCACGTCTTTCAGGTGTACCGGTGCACCGTCCCGGTACGAGACGATCAGCTGGGCGTAGTCCTCGGGGTGGAACAGCTGGTCGTTGGCGGCGATGGTCGACACGCTGTGCTCACCGTACAGCGCGCCCTTGGCCAGGTTAAGGCTGGTCTGCTGGATGGCCTGGCGCAGGTCGGCCAGGGTCAGGCCGATGGCGGCGAGCTTCTCGGGTTGTGCCTGCACGCGGATCGCCGGGCGCAGTTGCCCGGTGATGTTGATCAGGCCCACCCCTTCGATCTGGCTCAGCTGCCGCGCCAGCAGGGTTTCGGCGTAATCGCTGAGGTCGTTGCCGGGCATCTGGTTGGAGCTGACGGTCATCACCAGCACCGGGCTGTCGGCCGGGTTGACCTTGCGCCAGGTCGGCGGGTTGGGCAGGTCTTGCGGCAGGCGGGCGGTGGCGGTGTTGATCGCCGCCTGCACTTCCTGGGCAGCGGTGTCGATATTCTTGTCCAGGGTGAACTGCAGGATCAGGGTGGTCGAGCCCAGCGCGCTGCTGCTGGTCATCTGGGTCATGCCGGGGATGGCGCTGAATTGCACCTCCAGCGGCGTGGCCACCGACGACGCCATGGTTTCCGGGCTGGCGCCGGGTAACTGGGCGGTCACCTGGATGGTCGGGAAGTCCGCCTCGGGCAGCGGCGCCACCGGCAGGCGCGGGAACGCGATGGCGCCCAGCAGCACCAGGGCGAAGGTCAGCAGCAGGGTGGCGATGGGGTGGTCGATGCACCAGGCCGAAACACCGTTGCGCGTGTTCATGGCTGGCTCCGGCGGTCGGCCATTTCCGATGGCGCGGGGGCATCAGGCGTGACCTCTACCCGTGAGCCCGGCTTGAGCCGCGACTGGCCGTCGAGCACCAGCCGCTCGCCCGCTTTGACCCCGGCAATGATGTTCAGCCCGCTGTCCTGGTACAGCACCTTGACCGGCACACTGCTGACCTTGTCGCCGTCCAGGCGGTAGACGAAGTGCCCGTCGACGCCGCGTTGTACCACCGGTGGCGGCACCACCAGGGCGTTTTCTTCCACGGCGGTGCGCAAGCGGATTGTGACCAGCTGGCCCGGCCACAGGTGGCCGTCCTTGTTGTCGAACTCGGCCTTGACCCGCACGGTGCCGGTGGTGGCGGAAATCTGGTTGTCGATCAGCGCCAGGTGGCCTTCGCCAAGCAGGCTGCGTTCGCCGTCGGCATCCATGTAGGCTTGCACCAGCGCCGGGCTGGATGCCTTCAACAGGCTTTGCAGGGTGGGCAGCATCTGCTGTGGCAGGGCGAACTCAACGGCAATCGGGTCGATCTGGGTAACGCTGAACAGGCCTTGGGTGTCGCTGGTGCGTACCAGGTTGCCCGGGTCGACATTACGGATACCCACGCGCCCGGTGACGGGCGAGCGGATCTGGGTATAGGAGAGTTGCACTTCGGCGTTGGCAATGGCGGCCTGGTTGCCTTTGACCGTGGCCTGCAACTGGTTGACCAGCGCCTGTTGCTGGTCGAGGGTTTGCTTCGATACGCCGTTATCGCTGCTGAGCAGGCGGTAGCGCTTGAGGTCGACGCCAGCCACCTGGATCTGTGCCTGGCTCTGGCCAAGCTGGGCGCGGGCCTGGTCGAGGCTGGCGCGGATGCTGCGGTCGTCGAGGGTGGCCAGCAGGTCGCCTTCCTTGACCCATTGGCCTTCCTTGACCAGCACCTGGGTGAGCACCCCTTCGACTTGTGGCCGCACCTCGACGCTGTGCAGCGACAGCACTGTGCCGATGGCACTGGCGTAGCGCGGCACATCTTGCTGGGCGACGCTGATCACCCGCACCGGCACGGCGGTTTGCGCGTGGGCGGCGGGGGCTGGCTGGCGCTGGGCGAACCAGCTGCCCGCTACCGCCAGGACGATGAGTGCCAGGGCGGCGAGGAGAGCGGAACGGGACGGACGTCGCATTGGTGCGGGCACCTTGGCCAAGGAAGGAGGGAAGGATGGTCAGTATTCAATCTTATAGCCCCGGAACCCGGTCGGCAGCGTGACCGCTGGCTGACAGCCGTGTCAGTTTCGCGACTTTTGAGTCATGCGCGGTTGTTTTTGTGGGAGATTGCCCAGCCCATTGGGCTGCGCTGTCGCGCAGAGAACTGATGCCGGGCGCACCGCGTACCCTGTGGGAGCGGGCGTGCCCGCGAAGAATCCAGCGCGGTGCATGGCACCGGCTGCGCCGGTGTTCGCGGGCTTGCCCGCTCCCACAGGGATTGTGCAACGCTCTGCAGTTTGGTGGTCTGGCTAGAAACCGATAAAGGCGTAGTACAGCGGAGCTTCGCTGGTCGTGCGCAAACCAAGCCCCTGCAATCTCGCGACCAGCGCTTCATCCTGCACATGCACGGTCCACTGCTCACTGTCATCTCCGGGTACCTGCGCCAGCGCAGTGGCAAACGCCCCCATGTCCGGCAGGTAAGCGGTAAACCCATTACCCTTGAGCGCACTGGTGGTCATGCCCAGCGCCTGGCACACCGCCACCTTGGCAGCAATGTCATCCCGGTCGGCCTGCCGTGAGGCTTGCACCAGCGCTTCCAGCTCCGCATCGACCAGTTGCGTGCCGTGGATCAGTTCCGGCCCCTGCTGCCACGCCTCTGGCGGGCAGTCCTTGCTCTCGGGGCGCAGCGGAATGTGTGGGTTGATTTCCACCGGATAGATGCGACAAACCAGCGGGCGTTCGTCGTAGATGGTGCAAAGGTCGGCGTCGTCGAGGTTACGGCAGCGTCCAGGGTTGAACGCAGCAAAGGTCACCGACACGCGAGCTTCGCCATCGCCGCAGTGCACCGGATGCGAGCGGCGCAGCACATGCTCACGCTGCTCCAGCGGCATGCCGGGGCCATCGGTGACGAAAGCTTCGATCAGCACGATCACCTGGCCGGCGTCAGCCGCCCAGCGTCGCGCCTCATCAAGGGTCAAGGGCACATGGTGCCCGGTGCAGCACTTGCCGCAGCCGGTACAGCCGAATCGCAAGCTGTCGGTCACTTGGCTTCCGGGCTCCACTCGCTGACAAAGGCACGCTGGTGCTGGCGGTCGTACAGGCACAACTCGGTGCCGGTGCGTTGCTGCATTTGCTTCTGTGGGTAGACGCCTTCGATCAGCAGGGCGCTCATGCCCACCTGGTCATCGAACTCGGCAGGCTTGCCACGGGCGTGGGCATCCTTGAACTGGCTGGCGGCCAGGCAGGCCTTGAGCATCTGCTTGCGCTGCTCGTTCCAGGCCTGGCTACTGGAGGCCTGGGCAATACCGCTGAAGAGGGCGCAGCTGATCAGGATGGAGCTGAAAAACTTCATACGCGGTTCCGGCAGTTTTCTCACGAGGGGGCGCGAATTATGCCCGGCTCACCCCCGGCGGCAAACCGGGGAGTTTGTCTCGGAATATATCAGTGCTCGGCGAAAACCACGGTACGCGCCGCCACCACCAGACAATCGGTCAGCTCTGGCGAGGAAAACTTGGTCAGGATGGCGTTGGCCCCGGCCTGGGTCGCCTTTTCGCTGCTCATGGCGCTGTCCAGCGAAGTGTGCAGCAGCACGTACAGGTGCTGGAAGTCTGGCGTTTCGCGCAGGGTGCGGGTGAAGGCGTAGCCGTCCATCTCGCTCATTTCGATGTCGGAGACGATGATGTTGATTTCCTGCGCGGTGCCTTGCAGTTCCAGTAACACGTTGATGGCGTCCTTGGCGCTGCGCGCGGTGTGGCATTCGATGCCCAGGTTGCGCAGGGTGTGCACCGACTGCTGCAGGGCTACCTGGCTGTCGTCCACTACCAGGATGTTGGCGGCGGCCAGGAGGCTGGCATCCTCATCGCTCAAGGTGCCGTGATGCGGCTCGGCTACCGGTGGGGCGATGGCGTGGATGACTTTCTCGATGTCCAGCACCTGCACCAGGGTGTTGTCCACGCGGGTCACGCCTGTGATGAACGAGCGGTTGCCTGAACCGAAGGGCGGCGGTTTGATATCGGTGCTCAGGCAATGCACGATGCGGCTGACCGCCTGCACATGCAGGCCCTGGCGCGAGCGGCTGATCTCGGTGACGATCAGGCAGCCGCCCTGCGGGTCTTCCAGCGGCCGCTCGCCAATGGCGCGGGACAGGTCGATGACCGACAGCGAATGGCCGCGCAAGGTCGCGACGCCTTTTACGTGGGGGTGCGCTTCGGGCAGCTTGGTCAGCGGCGGGCAGGGGATGATCTCGCTGACCTTGAGCAGGTTGATTGCCATCAACTTGCCGCTGCGCAGGGTGAACAGCAGCAGCGACAGCGAGTCCGCGCGGGCATTTTGCGTGGCCATGGTGACCTTCGGTGGGGAACAGGGGATAACCGGTTATCGGCCTGTTCGGGCTGGGCTTTAGGCATTTTGCACAGCCCGAAGGAATACTCGGGACCCTGTGGGAGCGGGCAAGCCCGCGAAGAGTGCGACGCGGTGCATGGCACCGGCTTTGCCGGTGTTCGCGGGCATGCCCGCTCCCACAGGGGGGGCGTGTGAACGCCTGGGTCAGCGTTCGCGCAGGGCCTCCTTGGCCCGGTTCAGCGGCTTGATCAGGTAGTCGAGAATGGTCTTTTCCCCGGTACGGATATCCACCGTGGCAATCATCCCCGGCACGATCGCAAAGTGCTTGCCGGCCTTGTTCTGCAAGCTGTCCTGTTCGGTGCGGATGAACACCCGGTAGTAATAGATCTCCGGCTTCACTTCATCCTGCAAGGTATCTGGCGAAATCCCCACCACCTTGCCATCCAGCCCGCCGTACACCGAGTAGTCATAGGCACTGATCTTGACCTTGGCCGCCTGGTCCGGGTGGATGAAGGCAATGTCGCGCGGGGCGATGCGGGTTTCTATCAGCAGGCGTTCGTCCATTGGCACGATCTTCATCACCTGGCCGCCCGGCTGCACCACGCCGCCCAGGGTGTTGACCTCGATGTCCTTGACGATGCCGCGTACCGGTGAGCGCAGGGTCAGGCGGGTGAGCGAGTCGCTGCGCCCACGGATCACCTCCGACAGGCTGTCGGCCTCGGCGCTGGCCTTGGCCAGCTCTTCCCGGGCGCGTACCAGGTAGTCGGAGCGCGCCTCGTTTGCCTTCAGTTCCAGTTCCGAACGCTGGCGGTTCAGGCGGATCACCTCGACCCGGCTGGAGGCGCCCATCTTGGCCAGGTTTTCGGTGATCTTCAGCTCGCTGCGCACCAGTTGCAGCGAATCCTCGATGCCGGCCAGGGTCTGCTCCAGGCCGCGACGGCGGGTCTGGTACAGGGCGGTTTCAGCGTCTATCAGGTCGGGTGAGTCGCGCAGGCTTTCGGGGAACGTCAGCGGCTTGCCAGTCACCTCGGCCTGCAAACGGGCCTGGCTGGCCTTGGCGGCGCGGTACTTGGCTTCGCTTTCGCCAACGCTGGAAGCGGTCTTGGTCGGGTCGAGCTGGGCCAGCACCTGGCCGCGCTCCACCAGGTCGCCTTCGGCCACGCTCATCTGCGCGACGATGCCGCCTTCGAACGACTGGATCACCTGCTCGCGCGAGCTGGGGATGACCTTGCCGGTGCCGGTGGACACTTCGGTTACCTCGAACCAGGCCGCCCAGGCCAGGAACGCCGCCAGCATCAGCGCGCAGATGGTGATGATGCGGCCGGCGCGGAATACCGCCTGGTCGTCCTGCCCGTCCAGGTAGGAGGCCGGGAGTTCATGGTTGCTCATGCCTGCGCTCCTTGCAGTTTGGCCATTGCGGCATCACGTGTGTCGTCGATGACGATGCGCCCGCCATCCAGCACCACGATGCGGTCGACCCGTTGCAGCACGCTCAGGCGGTGGGTGGCGATCACCAGGGTGCGGCCCTGACAGAAGCGCTCCAGGTTATCCAGCAGCTTGCGTTCGGTCAGGTCGTCCAGCGATGCGGTCGGCTCGTCCAGCAGCAGTACCTGCGGTTGACGTACCAGCAGCCGCGAAAGCACCAGCGCCTGGCGCTGGCCGCCCGACAGGCCCAGGCCACCTTCCAGGATCAGGTGATCCATGCCTTTGGGCAGACGGCGCACGAAGTCCAGTGCCCCCGTGGCGGCGAGTGCGGCCACCAGCTCCTGGTCGCTGGCCTGGCCGGCGCCCAGGGTGAGGTTTTCCCGCAGGGTGCCGTGGAACAGCCGGGCATACTGCGGCAGCAGGCCGACGTCACGGCGCAGGTCGGCAGGGTCGAGGTGGGCCATGGCGATGCCGTCCAGGCTGACCTCGCCCTGCACCAGGTCCATGGCTCCGCCCAGGGCTTGCAGCAGGGTCGATTTGCCGGCGCCGTTGCGGCCGAGCACGGCAATGCGCTCGCCCGGTTGAATGTCCAGTTGGCCGATGTTCAATACTGGCGGGGACTCTTCGCTGTAGCGGAAGTTGGCCTGGCGCAGGCGGTATTCGCCGCGGATGGCCGGCAGGTGTACGCGGGCTTCGCCCTCGGGGTGGTCGACCGGCGACTGCATCAGCTTGTCCAGGCCCTGCAGCGCCACCTTGGCCTGTTGCCAGCGGGTCAGCACGTGGGTCAGCTGGGCCAGCGGCGCCATCATCCGCGACGACAGCATGGATGCCGCCACCAGGCTACCGGTGGTGAGGTCGCCGGCGATCACCATGGGTGCGCCGATGACGATGACCACGGCAAACACCGCGCCTTGCACGTTCTGCGTCCAGGTCACCAGGCCGTTGGTCAGGGTACGCAGGCGCAGGTTGGTGTGCGCACAGGCGGCGTTGTACTGGTTCCACTGGCGCTCGAAGCGTGCTTCGGCCTGCAGTGCCTTGATCTCGTCCAGGCCCTGGATACTTTCCACCAGCATGGCATTGCGCAGCGCAGACTCGCGCATCGAAGCATTGGCCAGCCGCGCCAGGCGCCGTTGTGCCAGCAGCCCGGGCAGCACCATGGCCAGCAGCGCCACCAGCGGGATGAACACCAGCACCCCGCCGATCAGCCAGAACACGAACAGGAACAGCAGGAAGAACGGCAAGTCGGCCAAGGCCGTGGCGGTGCTGGAAGTGATCAGGTCACGGATCGACTCCAGCTCGCGCAGCTGCGAAATGAACGAGCCGGTGGATTTCGGCCGCACCGAGTTACGCAGGCGCAGGGCATGGCCGTAAACCAGGTCGCTCACCCGCAAGTCGGCGCGCTTGCCCAGCAGGTCGGTCACCTTCAGCCGCAGCAGGCGCATGCTGAAATCGAACACCAGCGCCAGTACCACGCCGCCAAACAGCACGTACAAGGTGGGCAGCGATTCGGCCGGGATCACCCGGTCGTACACCTGCATCGAGAACAGCACCCCTGCCAGCGCCAGCACGTTGGCCACCAGCGAGGCGACTATCACCTGGCCATAGGGGCGCAGGTCGCGCAGCACGATGCGGGCGAACCAGTGGCGGTCGTAAGGCGCGGTGTAGTCGTCGGTGCGCACGTCACGCAATGGCCGCGCCGGGCGCAGCAGGGCGACCCGGTTGATGCGGCCCTTGAGGGTGTCGCGCGGCAGGCGCGAGGTCAGGCCCTGGTCGCCGGCGAACACCACCGCCAGGTCATCTTCTTCGGTGACCGACTCGACCACCGCCAGCTGGCCATCGTCCAGCTCCAGCACCAGCGGCGTGCGCCACTGCCGCAGGCCCTTGGCATCGAAGCGCACGAAGCGCAGCGCCAGCCCGGCCTGGCGGGCCATGTGCCGGAGGATTTCGTCCAGTGGGCGGGCGTCCTCGACGGCGGCCAGGCGAATGCGCTGGGGCGACACGTCGAGGCGGTAGTGGTGCGCCACCTGCAGCATCACCTCCAGCCAAGGCCCCAGATCAGGCCGATGCGGCTGCTCGGCCGCTGAAGCAGCAGGTTGGGTGGGCAGGGTCACATTGATCGAATCACTCATGGCTGGATCTCCACACCTTGCAGGTTGCGCCCGTCAAGGCCAAAGGCCGTGCGCAGGGCGCCGGTGTTGTACAGGCAGTCGACATCCAGGCGCAGCAGGTCGGAGCGGGTGCCGGCAAGTTCGAAGCGTGACTGGTATATCTCCTGCTCGGCGTTGAGCAGGTCGAGCAGGGGCCGGGTGCCAAGGTCCAGGTACTGGCGGCCATACAGCATGCGCGCCTCCTGGATGCTGACCTGGCGCGCTTCCAGCGAGCTCAGCCGGCGCCCCAGACCGGAAGTTTGCGCCATGGCCTCGGCCAGGCCGCGACGGGCTTGCAGGCGTGCGGCGTCCTCGGCGGAGTCGGCAGCGGTCAGGGCATGGCTGGCGGCGCGGCTGCGGGCACTGATGGCGCCGCCCTGGTAGATGGGTACCTCGACGTTCAGGTAGATACCCGCCTGGGTGCGGTCCATGCGCGAGTTGTCGCGGTTGTAGTCGTTGTCCAGGTAGTGATTGACCTGCGGTTGCAATGAAACGGTCGGGTAGGCCTCGGCCTTGGCCTGGGCCAGTTCGGCCTGGCCCTGGGCACGCTGGGCCAGGGCCATCAGCACGGCGGGCAGGCGGTCATCGCCTTGCGAGGGGCGCTTGCAGGCCTGGTTCAACGCGGGAGGTGACTCTTCGGCCAGTGCCGGTGGGGTCACGCGGCCCATCAGCGCCGCCAGGGTCGAGCGCCAGCGTTCGTACTGCGACTGGTACTCCTCCAGCGTGGCCCGGGCGCTTTCCACCCGGGACTCGGCCTGCACCACGTCGGAACGGGTGCTGGCGCCCATGTCGCTGCGCTGGCGGGCCATGCCGGCAATATCGCCGACCCCGCGGATCTGGTCGCGGGCAATGGTCATCAGTTGCTCGTAGCGGCGGGTTTCGATCCAGGCATAGGCGGTGTCACGGGCCAGGTCATCCACCACCAGCAGGATATTGGCCTGGGCGCGTGCAGCGGCGGCCTGGGCGGCGCTGACGGCGCTGTCGACCTTGCCGAAGTCGTAGAGCATCTGCTTGAGCGACAGGTTGAGGGCCTGGCTGTTGCGGTCGCCGCCATAGCCGGTGTCGTAACCGGTGCGGATACCGCCGGAAATCTGCGGGTAATACCCCGCGCGGGCGACGTTGATGCCTTCGCCCTGCTTGTACAGGTTGCCGATGGCTTCGGCGATGCTCGGGTGCCACTGCGCAGCTTGCAGCACTGCGTCGGTCAGCCCCAGGCGTTCGCCACTGGCGACCGGGGCCATGCCGATGGCCGGGCGGGCAGGCACCGCTTCGGGCGCATCGCGTAACAGCGAGGGCCCGATGTGGCGCAGTTGAGGGTCTATATCATCGGCTGCCTGGGCAACCGGGTGGAAGTTGAGGGCCAGGAGCCCGAAGGCTCCCAGCAACAGCGGTGACAGCGGACTGCTTCGCTTCACATAGTTCCCTTACTGCTGGTCGTCCATGCCGCCGGGCGTTTGCCCGGCGGGTTTGCAGCGGCCTCAGACAACGTGGATACCGTTCTGCACCCAGAGCTGGTGGCTCGGATCCTCCTGCGCCGTATATTGGTTATAGTCGAGCCCGTCGGCAGTTTGGTTCCCGACCAGGCTCCAGTTGTCCGTCATGTGCACCGAGTCGTTCGTGTCCCCCTTGATGATCAGTGTGTTGTTGCCGGTTTCGGTAATGGCCACCACGTCGGCCAGGTTCAGGGTCAGGGCCACCGAACTGGTGTCGTTGAGGTCGATGATTTCGATGTCGTGCACGCGCCCGACCAGGTTGCCCAGGTCGATGCTGGCATCGCCGCCGCCCCATTGCAGGGTATCGGTGCCGGTGCCGCCGTCGACGCTGGCGAAGTTCTGGTCGACGATCACCAGGGTATCGTCACCCGCGCCACCTTCCAGGGTGATGTGCCCGCCCTGGCTGCCCACCAGGTGATCGTTGCCGTCGGTGCCGGCGATTACGTCGCTGGCGGCGGCCACGCTGGCCAATGCGACTGCCTCGTCACCGCTGTCGGCCACCAGCGAACTGAAGGTGGTGAGGCCGGCAGCGTTGTCCAGGTTGATGGTAAGCGTTGCCGTGTCGGTGGTGCCGTTGGGGTGGGTCAGCGAGTAGGTGAAAGTGTCGTGCTGGCCGAGCGCCGCCGAGGTGAGCCCCGCGTTGAGGTTGTAGGTATAGCTGCCATCCGCGTGCACCAGCAAGGTGCCGTAGGTGCCGGCCACGCTCACCCCGTTGTAGCCCGGGATGGTGTAGGTGTTGGCCGCTGTCAGTACGCTCAGCACGGTCAGTGCCGAGCCCACGTTGTCGTCGGTCAACAGGTTGCCGGTCGCAGCCGTCGCGCCGCTGACCACGAATTCGGTCAGGTGCGTGGTGGTGGCGTTGACACTGGTGGTGATCGAACTGGCCAGGCCGATGCCACCGGCGGTGACCCGCACGTGGTAGGTGCCGGCGCCCTGGTTCTGGAAGGTATACCCTGCGCCGCCACCGAGCAGGCTGATCAGCGAGCCACCGTTCACCGACTGCACCAGCACGTACTGGCCGGTGGCCGGGTTGAGCTTGAGCAGTTCGATGGTGGTGCCGTTGAGCAGGCTCAGCAGGTTGGTGGAGTTGACCACCACTTGCAGGTTGGCCGTGGTATCGGCGGCCACCGTGGTGGTGTAGGTGGCCTGCCGTGAACCGATCAGTGGCAAGGTCAGCGAGCCCAGCGTACTGCTGCTGGTATCTACCCGGTTGGCCAGGGTCAGGTGGCTGAAGCCGACATCGTTGACTGCGTCGACCACCGTGGCCGGCGCGCCGTAGTTGGTGTCGCTCCAGATCTCCGTCGCCTGTGGGCTGTCGATGCGTACGTACAGGTTGGCCGCATCGGACAGACCGTTCGGGTGCACCAGCTGGTAGCTGAACACATCGACCTTGCCGACGCTGGCCGGGCTGCCGTTCGGCGTGTAGGTGTAGCTGCCGTCCCCGCGGATCACCAGGGTGCCGTACAGGCCCTGCACCGTGGTGGCGGTGCCGGCCGCGACGTAGCTGCCACCTTTGAGCACTTGCAGCACGGCCAGGCTGTCGGGGCCACGGGCATCGACGGTGCCATCGGTGCCGACGTCGGTGATGACGTTGCCCGAGGTGGCGGTGCCGGTGCCGGTGAACTGGGTCAGGCTGGTGGCCGTGATATCCAGCGCGGTGGTGACCTGGGTGATCAGGCCTATGCCGCCGCTGCCCACGGTCAGGCGGTAGTCGCCCGCTTGCAGGCTACCAATGTCCACCTGCAGCCCGATAGGCAGCACGATCAGGTCGAGCAGCCCCTGGGTGTTGCCGGTGGCGAGGGTTATCCAGGCACCGGCCGCGTTCTTGACCTGCAGGGTGAACGTGGTGTTGTTGAGCAGTGCCAGCACGCTGTTGGTGGTCAGCGTCAGGGTCGGGTCGACCGTGGTGCCGGCCGCAACCGTCCAGGTGTAGGTCTTGGTGAAGCCCGACAACAGCGTGGTGAAGCTGTCGGTGTAGGTCTTGGTGGCGCTGACCGGTACCAGGTTGACGGTAGCCGTTGCCAGGTTGTCGCTGGCAATGACTGGCGCGTTGGCATCCACATCCGGCGCGGTGATGTTGACGTTGCCCGACACGTTGCCGCGTGGGTCGGCCAAGGTTACCGAGAGGATCTGGCCGTTGTCCTGTGGCGGGCTCAGGGTGACGGTGAAGGTGCCGTTCGGCTGCACCGTTGCGGTTTGCAGCACGGTACCGCTGGCGCTGCGCACGGTCACCGTGGCACCGACTTCGCCGGTACCGGTCAGGGTACCGCCGTCGGCACTGATCACCAGGTTGCCGGCCGCGGCAGGCGGGGTCAGGTCCGGTGCGGTCAGCGCGGTGCCGGTGGACACGTTGCCGGCGGCGTCGGTGAGGGTGACGCTGAGCGCCTGGTTGTCGATCTGTGCGGCGGCCAGGCTGACCACGAACAGGCCGTTGCTGCCCACCGTCGCAGTCCCCAGCACGGTACCGGCGCTGTTGCGCACGGTGACCGTGCTGCCGACCTGGCCCGAACCACTGACCGAGGTGCCGTTGGCGTTGATGGAGGCCAGCGGCGCGGCCGGCGCAGTGGTGTCCGGGGCCGTCAGGCTGGTGCTGGCAGACAGGTTGCCGGCCGCATCGGCCTGGCGCACCACCAACAGTTGTCCGTCGTTCTGCGCAGTAGTCAGGGTGATGCTGAAGGTGCCGTTGGCCTGCACCACACCGCTACCGACCTGGCCGTTCGGGCCTTGTACGGTGACGGTTGCACCTGCTTCACCGGTACCGGTGAGTACGGTGCCCGCGCCGTTGATGGTGACGTTGGTCGGTGCTGCCGGTGGCTGCAGGTCGGCGGCGGTGTAGCTGGTGCTGCCAGAGATATTGCCCGTGGCGTCGGCCTGGCTCACGCCCAGCACCTGGCCGTTGAGTTGCGCGGCGTTGAGGTTGACGGTGAACACGCCACCGGCGTTCACCAGGCCGCTCCCCAGCACGTTACCCAAGGCATCGCGCACAGTCACCGTGGCCCCGGCCTCGCCGGTACCGCTCAGCACCAGGCCGTTGGTCGACAGGCTGGTTACCAGCGGGTTGGCCGGCGGGGTGATGTCGGCTGCCTGCACAAACGTTGGCTGCGACTCGCCGCCGACCAGCGCCACGGCTGTCACCGAGAGGTGCTGGCCGTTGAGCTGGGCTGCGTTGAGCGTCAGCGTGAAGGTGCCGTTCAGCGTCGCGCCCCCGGTGCCGATCAGGTTGCCTGCGGCATCGTACACGCGGATGCCAACGCCGCTTGGCGCGTTGCCCGTCAGGGTCAGGCCGTCGCCGCCGAGAATCACGTTGGTCGGTGGTACCGGCGGTGCGATCAGCGGGGTGACGTAGGTCGCTACTGCCGACGTGTTGATGCCGTCGGACTGTGTGATTGCCAGGGTGGCCAGCGAACCCGCTGCCGGCGTCAGGGTGATCTGGAAGTTGCCCGCAGCATCGACCGTGCCGGTGCCGATCACTGTCCCCCCGAGGCTGACAGTGACCGCGGCATTGGCCTCGCCCTTGCCGGTCAGCACGTTGAAGGTGTTGTTGATCGCCAGGTTGGTGACGATGGCGGGTGGCGAGGTGTCGTTGGTCTGGTAAGGCGCAGGCACCGAAACGTTGCCGGCATCGTCAGTGGACACCACGGAGAGCAGCTGGCCGTTGTTCTGCGCCGGGCTGATCGGCACGGTGAACTGGCCGTTCGCACCCACTTCCACGGTGCCTACGACGCTGTTGTCCGGCCCGCGAACGGTGATGGTGCTGCCGGCTTCGGCGGTACCGGTCATCGACGTGCCGGCGGCATTGAGCAGCAGGTTGCTCGGCTGCACCGGTGGCGTCAGGTCTGGCGCAGTCACCAGCAGTGGCGACGATGGGTTGCCGGTGGCGTCCTGGGCGATCAGGGTCAGTTGCTGGCCGTTGATCTGTGGGCTGGTCAGGTCAACCACGAAGGTGCCGTCCGGATCGACCGTCACCTGGCCCAGCAGGTCGCCATTGTTGTTGATCACGGTAACCCGGGTGCCGGCCTCGGCGGTACCGATCAGCTGGGTGCCGCTGTCGTTGATGCTGGCAATGACGGTTGCCGGTGGCGTGATGTCCACCGCCGTTACCGTGCTGATCGGCGACACGTTGCTGCTGGCGTCGGTCAGGGTCACCTGCAACACCTGGCCGTTGAGCTGGGCCGCATCCAGGTTGACCGTGAAGGTGCCGTTTGCGGCGACTGTGGCAGTACCGATTTCAGTGCTGCCGACATACACGCGCACCGTGGTGCCCGCTTCGCCGATGCCGGCCAGTACATCGCCTGCTGCATTGAGCCGCAGCTCGGTTGCCGCAGCTGGCGGTGTGTGGTCCGGTGCCAGCACGCTGACCGGTTCGCTGACGTTGCCGGGTGGGTCGGCCTGCAGCACCGACAGCACCTGGTTGTTGATTTGCGCGGGGCTCAGCTCGACGCGGAAGCTGCCGTCGGCCAGTACCGTGCCGGTGCCCAGTACGGTACCGGCGGCGTTGCTCACGATTACCGTGGCGCCGGCTTCGCCCAGGCCGCTGACCACGCTGCCATCGGCATTGATCACCACTTGGGTGAGCGGGGCTGGCGGGGTGAAGTCCGGGGTCAGCAGGGTGGCTACCGCCGACACGTTGCCGGCGGCATCGGTCTGGGTGAAGCTGAGCAATTCGGCGTTACCCAGCGCCGGGGTCAGGGTGATGCTGAAGTGGCCACTGGCATCGACGGTGGCGCTGCCGATCTGTGCACCGCTCGGGTCGGTCACGGTCACCAGCGCGCCGGCTTCGCCGCGACCGGTCAGGGTGACGCCATCCCCGGATACCGCCAGTTCGCTCGGGGCCACCGGCGGCGTGGTATCCGGCGCGGTAATGGCGCTGGCGGCGGACTGGTTGCCCGCCGCGTCGGTCAGCACCACGTGCACCTGCTGGCCGTTGGCTTGCGGTGAGGTGAGGTTGACCTGGAAGGTGCCGTCGGCACGTACTACGGCGGTACCCAGCACGCTGCCATCGGCGGCCAGTACCTGTACGTTGGCACCGGCTTCGCCGCTACCGTTGAGCAGGCTGCCTCCCCCGGCAAAGGCCAGGTTTTCAGCGGCATCCGGCGCCACGCGGTCGGGGGCGGTGAGGCTGACGCTGTTGGACTCGTTGCCGGCCGCGTCGGACTGGGCGGCGCTGAGCTGTTCGCCGTTGATCTGCGCGGCACTGAGGTTGGCGCTGAAGTTGCCGTTGGCATCGACCACGGCGGTGCCCAGGTCGATACCGCCCTCACCGATCACGGTGACGGTGGCACCCGGTTCGCCGCGGCCACTGAGCACCAGGCCGTCGTTGGACAGCACCAGGTTGGTCAGCGGTTGTGGTGCGGTGGTGTCCGGTGCCAGCAGGGTGGCAGGCAGCGATACCGTGCCATCGCTGCCCGTTGCGCTGACGTGCAGCACTTCGCCGTTGGCCTGGGCACTGCCGAGGTTGACCGTGAAGGTGCCGTCGTTGGCCACCGGGCTGCTGCCCAGCAGTACGCCGTTGGGGCCATACACCTTGACCGTGCTTGCGGCGGTGGCGGTACCGGTTACCGACAGGCCGTCTGCAGCCAGCACCAGGTTGCCCGGCGTGGCCGGGGCCAGAACCCCCGGTGCGGTAACGCTTTGCGCAGGGGAGGCGTTCTGTGCAGCATCGGCCTGCACCACGCTGAGGCTTTCGCCAGTGAACGCCGCGGGCGACAGGGTGACGCTGAAGCTGCCATCGGCGGCGACGGTAGCGGTGCCCAGCACGGTACCGTCCGGAGCGCGCACGGTGACCGTGGCTGCGGCTTCACCGTGGCCGGTCAGGGTAGCGCCGTCGGCGGACACCGCCAGGTTGCTCACAGCGGCTGGGGGCGTGGTGTCGGCTGCCGTATACGGCGCAGCCGGCGACACGTTGCCCGCCGCATCGGTGGCGGTTACCTGCAAGGTCTGGCCGTTGGTCTGGGCAGTGCCCAGGGTGATCTGGAAGGTGCCGTTGTTACTGGCCACCGTGGTCCCCAGCACGTTGCCGCTGGCATCGCGCACGGTCACGGTGCTGCCGGCTTCGGCGTTACCGCTCAGTTGCAGGCCGGTACCCGACAATACCAGTGCCGTCGGCGCTGCCGGTGGGGTGAAGTCCGGTGCGGTCACTGCCACGGCGGTGGAGGTATTGTTGGCCGCATCGGTCTGGGTCACGCTCAGGTGCTGGGCATTGAGCTGGGCACTGGTGAGGGTGAGGGTGAAGCTGCCATTGGCTGCCACCAGGCCGGTGCCGATGATGGTGCCGTCCGGGCCGCGCACGGTGACGCTGGCGCCTGCTTCGCCGAGGCCGGTCAGGGTCAGGCCGTTGTTGTTCAGCGCCACGTTGGTCAGCGGCGCAGGCGGGGTCAGGTCCGGGGTCGCCAGGTTGACCGCTGGCGAGGTGTTACCGGCAGCATCCACTTGCGTGACACCGATGGCCTGGCCGGTGGCTTGCGGGGTATCGAAGGTGACCGTGAAGCGGCCATCGGCACCCACGGTCGCCGTGCCGAGTACAGCCCCCGCGGCATTGCGCACCTGCACCGTGGCCCCGACTTCGCCGCTACCGGACAGCTGCCGGCCGTCCTGGCTCAGCACGGGGTTGGTGATTGCAGCAGGCGGTGTACGGTCTGGCGTGGCCAGGCTGGCCGGGCCGGATATGTTGCCCGCGGCATCGCTGAGGGTCACTTGCAGAGGGCTGCCGCTGGTCTGTGCAGCAGGCAGGGTGATCTGGAACTGGCCGCTCTGGTTGACCGTGCCGGTGGCCAGAATGGCACCGCTGGCATCGCGAACCGTGACACTGGCGCCTGCTTCGCCCTGGCCGCTGAGCACGGTAGCCGCGCTGTTGAGGCTGAGGTTGCTGGCCGCCAGCGGTGCCTGCAGGTCGGGCGTCTGCACGCTGGTTGCCAGCGACACGTTGCCGGCTGCGTCGGCCTGGGTGACGATCAGGCTCTGGCCGTTGGCCGTGGTTGGCGCCAGGGTGATGCTGTACAGGCCGTTGCTGCCGACAGTGCCGGTGCCCAGCAGGTTGCCCTGGGCATCGGTGACGCGCACCGTGGCCCCCACTTCGCCCTGGCCGGTAAGCGAACTGCCGTTGGTGCTGAGGTTGGCAGTGGGTGCGTTCGGCGCCGTGGTGTCGTTGGCCACGACGGTGGCCGGCACCGATGGCTGGCCATCGACCGTGGCACGGGCGCTGACCTGCAAGGTCTGGGCATTGAGCTGGGCGTTCTGGAAGAACACACGGAAGCTGCCGTCGCTGCCGACGGTGGCGGTGCCCAGGGTGGTGCCGCCAGAGGTCACGGTGATCAGCGAACCGACGGTGCCGGTACCGGTCAGCAGGAAGCCGTCTGCGCTGATCGCCAGGCCGGCAGGTGTCGCCACTTCGTTGCCGGTCGGGCCTGCCACGGGCACTTCGGTGGAGGTGTTGCCCGCCGGATCGGTGACCACCACGGTGCCGGTGTCGCCAGCGGCAAGAGGTGGGTCGACCGGCACGACGAACGTGCCGTCCGGGCCTGTGGTACCGCTGCCGATCGGGGTGCCGTCGGCGTCACGTACGATCACGGTACTGCCCGGTTCGGCGGTGCCGCCCACCGTGCCGCCATCCGGGCTGACGGTCACACCGGTGGCCGGTTGCGGGTCGGTGGTGTCGGGTGCTGTGGTTGCTACCGGTGCCGAATCGTTACCGGCTGCATCGGTCACCACTACAGTCACGGTTTCGCCGTTGGTCTGCGGCGTGTCCAGCGGCACGCTGAAGCTGCCGTCCGGGTTGACCGGGACGGTGACGACATTGCCCACGCTGTCGGTGACGGTGACCGAACTGGCACCCGGCGCAGTGCCGGTAACAGTCGTGCCGTCTGCGCTGACCGCCACATCGCCGGGCACTGCCGGAGGGGTGATGTCGGGTGCGGTGATCGGGGTGATGTCGGAGACGTTGCCCGCCGCGTCGGTCAGGGTCACTTCCAGCGCCTGGCCATCCAGTTGTGCAGGCGCCAGTGGTACGGTGAAGTTACCACCCGCCGGCACTACCACGCTGCCGAGCAGGTCGCCAGCGGCGTTGCGCACTTCAACGGTGCTGCCCGCTTCGCCAGTGCCCTGGATGGCATTGCCGCCCTGGGTGATGGTGAGGCCTGCCGGTGCGTCCGGTGCGCTGCTGTCGTCGGCAGTGAAGCTGGTCGAAGGCGAGGCGTTGCCACCGCCATCGATCAGCACCACCGACAAGGTTTCACCGTTGGTCTGGGCTGGTGCGATCGGCACTTCGAAGGTGCCGTCGCCGTTCACCTCGATGGTGCCCAGCAAATCGCCGGCCGCGTTGCGCACTTCCACGGTGCTGCCAGGTTCGCCCTGGCCGCTGAGCAGCGTGCCTGCGGCGTTCAGGCCAAGGCCCTGGGCTGGCAGTGGCGCCTCAAGGTCCGGCGCGGTCACGGTGTCGGCAGGCGATGGGTTGCCGGCGTTGTCCGCCTGGCTCACGGTCAAGGTCTGGCCGTTTACCTGCGGCGGGTCGATGGTCACGCTGAAGCTGCCGTCGGGCTGCACGGTGGCGGTGCCTACCACTGCGCCGGCTGTGCCGGTGACGGTGACCTGGGCACCAGGCTCGCCAGTGCCGGTCAGGGTGGAGCCGTCGCCGGAGAGGGTCAGGCCACCTGGAATGGCCGGCGCCTCGGTGTCCGGTGCAGCAAGGTCTACGGCTGCCGACAGGTTGCCGCTCGGGTCACGCTGCTCTACGGTCAGCGCCTGGCCGTTGGTTTGCGCTGTGCCGAGGGTGACTTCGAACGCGCCGCCTGCGCCGACCACCACGCTGCCCAGCACGCTGCCATCCGGCCCGCGCACGGTGACGGTGGCGCCCGGTTCGCCGATACCGGTGACGAGGGTACCGCTATCGTCGATGGCCGGGCTGCCGACCACCTGTGGCGGGGTAGAGTCCGGTGCAGTGAAGTCCACCGGCCCGGCACTGTTGCCCCGGCTGTCGGTGGCATCCACGGTCAGGCTTTCGCCGTTGCGCTGTGGTGCGTTCAGGGTTACGTCGAAGCGGCCGTCGCCGCCCACGGTGGTGGTGCCCAGTACATTACCGTCAGCATCGCGCACGGTGATGATCGAGCCACTCTGGCCCTGGCCGGTCAGGTGCACGCCGGCGCTGTCGATGGCCAGGCCCGAAGGTTGCAGCGGGCCGTCCAGGTCCGGCGCGGTGATGGTCGCCGTCGAGCTGTTGCCGGCGGCATCGCGCAGCACCACGTCCAGTTCCTGGCCGTCGGTTTGCGGTGGGTTGAGCTGCACGCTGATGACCCCGTCGGCGCCGACCTGGGCATTGCCCAGCACGTTGCCCTGGGCATCGGTGACCTGCACCGTGGTGCCGGGCTCGCCGCGCCCGGTGAGGGTGCTGCCATCGTTGCTCAGTTGCAGTTCGCTCGCCTCGTTGGGCGGCGTGATGTCCGGGGCGCTGACCTGGACCGGCAGCGAGGTGTTGCCATCTGCGTCGATCGCCACCACATCCAGCAGTTCGCCGTTGGCCTGGGCAGGTGAGAGACCGATGGTGAAGTTACCGTCGTTGCCAGCCTGGATGCTGCCTATCAGGTTGCCCTGGGCATCGCGCACTTCTACCAGGCTGCCTGGCGGGGCCGAACCGCTGATGGAACTGCCATCGGCAGCCACAACCAGCCCACTCGGGCTGTCCGGTACCGCGGTGGCCGGCACGATGATGGTGAGGCCTACCGAAGGGTTGCCGGCAGCATCGGTCTGCACCAGCACCAGGGCTTCACCGGCAATGACCGGGCTGTCGAGGTTGACCAGGAATGTGCCATTTGCCGAGACGATGCCGGTACCGATGACGCTGCCATTGGCATCGCGCACTTCGACCGTGGCACCGGCTTCGCCGCGCCCGGAAATGACCAGGCTGCCAGCACCCGCAATGACATTGCTGATGATACCTGGGGGGGTGATATCCGGGGTGGCGTAGCTCAGCGGTACAGAGCTGTTGCCGGCTGCATCGGTCACCCTGACCGACACGGTTTCGCCGTTGGCCTGCGCCGGGTTCAGGGTGAGGCTGAAGCTGCCATCCTGCCCGGCGATGGTGCTGCCGATCAGGTTGCCGGAGGCATCGCGCACATCCACCCGCGCACCTGCTTCGGCCGTACCGGTCAGGGTCACGCCATCGGCCAGCGCCAGGCCGGTCGGTTGCAGCGGTGCCACATGGTCGGGTGCAGTCAGCGGGCTTGGTGTGGACACGTTGCCAGCGGCATCGGTCAGGGTTACTTGCAGGGACGAGCCGTCGATCACCGGCGTTGGCAGGGTGACGGTGAAGCTGCCGTCTGCCTGCACGGTGCCGCTGACCAGCACCTGGCCCTGGTCGTTGCGCACTTCCACGGTCGCGCCCGCTTCGCCACGGCCCGAGACGGTACTGCCATCGTTGCTGATGACCAGGTTGCTGGCCGGCTCCGGTGGCGTGGTATCGCCGCCATTGTCGATGATGGGGGCCGTGATCGAGCCGGCCTGCGAGGCATTGCCGGCAACGTCGGTGGCGATGACTTGCAACTGTTCGCCCGCCACTTGCGGCGGGGTGAGGGTGATTTCGAAGGCACCGCTGGCACCGACCACCACGCTACCCAGCACGGTGGTGCCGTCGGCGGCCAGCACGCGCACGGTGCTGCCGGCCTCGGCGCGGCCGCTGACCACGGTACCGTCGGCGGCGATGACCAGGTCGCTTGGCGCGACTGGCGGGGTAATGTCTGGCGCGCTGACCTGCACCGGCAGCGACGAGGTGCCGTTGCTGTCGATGGCCACCACGTCCAGCAGCTCGCCATTGGCCTGGGCCGGGTTGAGCACCACGGTGAAGGTGCCTTCGGCACCGACCACGATGCTGCCGACCAGCGCGCCGTTGGCACCGTGTACTTCCACGCGGCTGCCGGCCGGGGCCGAGCCGCTGATGCTGGTGCCGTCTTCGGCGACCACCAGGCCGCTCGGGCTGGTTGGCGTGACCACCAGTGGCACGTCGTAGGTCAGGGCCTCGGAGGCATTACCGCTCGGGTCGGTCTGCACCAGGCTCAGGCGCGCGCCTGGCAGTGCAGCCGGGTCGAGGTCGAGCAGGAAGGTACCGTTCGCGGTTACCAGGCCACTGCCGATCAGTGTGCCATTGGCATCACGCACTTCGACCGTGGCACCCGCTTCGCCACGACCGCTCAGGGTCAGGCCAGCGGCGCCGACCACGATGTTGCTGACCTCGGCAGGCGGGGTGGTGTCCGGGGCATCGAACTGCAGTGGCGTCGACACGTTGCCGGCAGCATCCACCAGGCGAATGTCGAGTACTTCGCCATTGGCCTGGGCCGGCGACAGGGTAACGCTGAAACTGCCATTTTCGTTGACCAGGCCAGTGCCTATCACATTGCCCGAGGCATCGCGCACCTGCACGGTGGCGCCTGGCTCGCCGCTACCGCTCAGGGTAACGCCGTCGGCCAGGGCCAGGCCGGTCGGCTGGGCCGGCGCCTGCAGGTCCGGGGTTACCACCGAAGCTGGCACAGAGGCATTGCCGGCGGCATCGGTCAGCACCACCTGCAGGGTGCTGCCGTCCTTGACGGGCGGGTCGAGGGTGATCTGGAAGCTGCCATCCGGGTTGACTGTACCGTTGGCCACTACATTGCCCTGGGCATCGCGTACCTGCACGCTGGCACCGGCTTCGCCACGACCGCTGAGCTGGGCGCCGGCCAGGCCGACCACCAGGTTGCTAGCGGCGTCCGGTGGCGTGGTGTCGCCACCGTCGATGTCTGGTGCGGTAACGCTGCCGGCGGTGGAGGCATTGCCGGCAGCGTCGGTGGCAGTAACCTGCAGTACCTCGCCGTTCACCTGCGCCGGGTTGAGGGTAATACTGAAGCTGCCGGTGGCGCCGACTACCACGCTACCCAGCACAGTGGTGCCATCGGCGGCCAGCACGCGCACGGTGCTGCCTACTTCGGCGCGGCCGGTGACCACGCTGCCGTTGGCATTGATTGCCAGTTCGCTCGGTGTGACCGGCGGGGTGATATCCGGGGCGGTAACCTGCACTGGCAGTGAGGATGCACCGCTGCCGTCGATGGCCACCACGTCCAGCAACTCGCCGTTGGCCTGGGCCGGGTTGAGAACGACGGTGAAGGTGCCTTCTGGGCCTACCACCACGCTACCGACCAGGGTGCCGTTGGCATCGTGCACTTCCACACGGCTGCCGGCCGGTGCCGTACCGGTGATGCTGGCGCCATTCGCCGCGATCACCAGGTCGCCCGGGCTGGCCGGGGTGGTGGTCAGCGGTACTTCAAATTGCAGCGCGTCGGAGGCGTTGCCGCTCGGGTCGGTCTGCACCAGGCTCAGTTGCTCGCCCGGCTGCACGGCGGGGTCGAGGTTGACGGTGAAGGTGCCGTTGGCGCCGACGATCACACTGCCGATCAGCGTGCCGTTGGCATCGCGCACTTCGACAGTGGCACCGGCTTCGCCACGCCCGCTGAGTACCAGGCCATCGGCACCGACCACGATGTTGCTGACCGCGGCTGGCGGGGTGATGTCTGGCGCCGTGAACTCAAGCGGCGCCGAGCCGTTGCCGGCGGCATCCACCACACGCACTTCCAGCGCTTCGCCATTGGCCTGGGCGGGGAACAGGGTGACGCTGAAGGTGCCGTCCGGGTTGACCAGGCCGGTGCCGATCAGGTTGCCGGCAGCGTTGCGCACCTGCACGGTGGCGCCAGGTTCGCCGCGGCCGGTGAAGGTGACGCCATCGGCCAGGGCCAGCTCAGTGGGTTGGGCCGGGGCTTGCAGGTCTGGCGAAGCCACCGAGCCGGGTTGCGAGACGTTGCCGGCGGCGTCGGTCAGGGTTACCTGCAAGGTGCTGCCATCGGTGACGGCCGGGCTCAGGGTGATGGCGAAGGTGCCATCCGGGTTGACTGTGCCGTTGGCAATCACATTGCCTGCGGCATCACGCACCTGCACGCTGGCACCGGCTTCGCCACGGCCGCTCAGCTGGCTGCCGTTAGCGTTGACCAGCAGGGCGGTGGGCGCTTCTGGCGGCGTGGTGTCGCCGCCGTCGATGTCCGGCGCAGTGACGCTGCCGGCCGTGGAGGCATTGCCGGCCGCGTCGGTGGCGGTGACTTGCAGTACCTCGCCGTTCACCTGCGGCGGGTCGAGGGTGATGCTGAAGCTGCCGGTGGCGCCAACCACCACGCTACCCAGCACGGTGGTGCCGTCGGCGGCCAGCACGCGTACGGTGCTGCCCGGTTCGGCACGGCCGGTTACCACACTGCCGTCGGCATTGATTACCAGCTCGCTCGGGGCGACAGGTGGGGTGATGTCCGGTGCTGTTATCTGCACCGGCAGCGACGAAGCGCCGCTGCCATCGATGGCCACCACATCCAGCAGCTCGCCATTGGCCTGGGCCGGGTCGAGGGTGACGGTGAAGCTGCCATCAGGGCCTGCCACCACGCTGCCGATCAGCGTGCCGTTGGCATCATGCACTTCCACGCGGCTGCCAGCAGGCGCGGTACCGCTGATGCTGCTGCCGTCCTCGGCGAACACCAGGTCGCTCGGGCTGGCCGGGGCAGTGGTAACCGGCACTTCGAACTGCAGCGCCTCGGAGGCATTGCCGCTCGGGTCGGTCTGCACCAGGCTCAGTTGCTCGCCAGGCTGCACGGCCGGGTTCAGGTCGATGAGGAAGGTGCCGTTTGCCGCAACCACGCCGGTGCCGATCAGCGTGCCATTGGCATCGCGCACCTCGACGGTGGCGCCGGCTTCGCCGCGACCACTCAGGGCCAGGCCGCCAGCGCCGATCACGATGTTGCTGACCGCCGCAGGCGGGGTGATGTCCGGTGCATCGAACTGCAGCGGTGCAGAACTGTTGCCGGCAGCATCCACCAGGCGCACGTCCAGCGCCTCACCGTTGGCCTGGGCAGGCGACAGGGAGAGGCTGAACAGGCCGTCGGCATCAACTATGCCGGTACCGATCACGGTGCCGCTGGCATCGCGTACCTGCACGGTGGCACCTGGCTCGCCACGGCCGTTGAAGGTAACGCCATTGATCAGCGCCAGCTCGGTGGGCTGCGCAGGCGGCTGCAGGTCTGGCGAGGTGACCGAGCCGGGTGGCGAAACGTTGCCGGCGGCATCGGTCAGGGTCACTTGCAGGGCGCTGCCGTCGTTCACCGGCGGGGCCAGGGTGATGGCGAAGCTGCCGTCTGCAGCTACGGTACCGGTGGCCAGGACATTGCCCGCGGCATCCCGTACTTCCACGTTGGTGCCCGGCTCACCGCGCCCGCTCAGGCGGCTGCCGGCCAGGCCGATGACCAGGTCGGTAGGTGCTGCGGGTGGCGTGGTATCGACACCGTCGAGGTCTGGCGCGGTCACTGCACTGGTTGGCGAGGTATTGCCCGCAGCATCGGTGGCAGAGGCTTGCAGCACTTCACCATCAATCTGTGGCGGAGCCAGGTTGATGCTGAACACACCGGTCGGGCCGACCACCGCGGTACCCAGCTCGGTGCCGTCGGCGGCGACGATGCGCACGGTGCTGCCCGGCTCGGCGCGGCCAGTGATGACGCTGCCGTCAGCGCTCACGGCCAGCTCGGCAGGCGCAGCCGGTGCGGTGATATCGGGCGCAGTGATCTGCGTGGGGATGGACGAAACGCCATCGGCATCGATGGCCACCACGTTCAGCAGTTCGCCGTTGGCCTGGGCAGGGTTGAGTTCAATGCTGAAGGTGCCGTCGGCATTGGCAATGGCGCTACCGATCAAGGCGCCGCTGGCGTCGTGCACTTCCACGCGGCTGCCGGCAGGGGCATTACCGGTGAGGGTGGTGCCATCGGCATCGATGGCCAGCCCGCTGGGGCTGACCGGGGCAGTGGTCAGCGGCACATCGTATTCGAGTGGGGCCGAGGCGTTGCCGCTTGGGTCCACCTGCAACAGCGTCAGCTGGTCGCCGGGTTGTACGGCCGGGTCAAGGCTGATCAGGAAGGTGCCGTTGGCCGTGACCACGCCACGGCCCAGCAGGTTGCCATCGGCATCGCGCACCTCCACCGAGGCACCGGCTTCACCGTGGCCACTCAGGGTCGTGCCGCCCGGGCCGACCAGAATGTCGCTGACGGCATCCGGCGGGGTGATGTCCGGGGCGTTGAATTGCAGCGGTGCCGAAGCATTGCCCGCGGCATCCACCAGGCGTACATCCAGCGCTTCGCCATTGGCCTGGGCAGGCGACAGGGTCAGGCTGAACAGCCCGTCGGCGCCTACTATGCCGGTGCCGATGAGGTTACCGGCGGCATCGCGCACCTGCACGGTGGCGCCCGGCTCGCCGCGACCGGTAAAGGTCACGCCATCGGCCAGGGCGAGGTCGGTCGGCTGGGCGGGTGGCAGCAGGTCGGCCGAAGTTACCGAACCTGGCGGCGAGACGTTGCCAGCGGCATCGGTCAGGGTGACTTGCAAGGTGCTGCCGTCTTTCACGGCAGGGGCCAGGGTGACGGCGAAGGTGCCATCTGCGCCGACGGTACCGGTGGCGATGAGGTTGCCGGCGGCGTCACGCACCTGCACGGTGGTGCCGGCCTCGCCACGGCCGCTGAGCTGGCTGCCGGCCAGGCCGATCACCAGGTCGACTGGTGCATCTGGCGGCGTGGTGTCGCCACCGTCGATATCCGGAGCGGTGACCGAGCTGGCCACGGACGTGTTGCCAGCGGCATCGGACGCGGTAGCTTGCAGTACCTCGCCGTCGACTTGTGGCGGGTTGAGGGTGATGCTGAACACACCGGTGGCACCGACTACGGCAGTGCCCAGTTCGGTGCCGTCGGCGCCGACAATGCGCACGGTGCTGCCCGGTTCGGCACGGCCGGTGAGCACGGTGCCATCAGCGCTGACGGCCAGTTCGGTCGGCGCGGCAGGGGCGGTGATGTCCGGGGCGGTGATCTGTGCGGGCAGCGACGACACGCCGCTGTCATCGATGGCAACCACATCGAGCAGCTCGCCGTTGGCCTGGGCCGGGTTCAGTTCGATGCTGAAGCTGCCGTCGGCATTGGCGATGGCGCTGCCGATCAGCGTGCCATTGGCGTCATGCACTTCCACCCGGCTACCGGCTGGGGCGGTACCGGTCAGGATGGTGCCGTCGGCGTCGATAACCAGGTTGCTCGGGCTGTCCGGGGCAGTGGTCAGCGGCACGTCGTATTCGGTCGCCGGCGACACGTTGCCGCTTGGGTCCACCTGCACCAGGCTCAGGTGTTCGCCGGGCTGTGCGGCTGGACTGAGGTCGACCAGGAAGGTGCCGTTGGCACTTACCACGCCGGTGCCGATTACGTTGCCGTTGGCATCGCGTACCTCGACGGTGGCGCCAGGTTCGCCGCGACCGCTCAGGGCTGCGCCACCCGGGCCGACCAGGATGTCGCTGACGGCCTCGGGCGGGGTGATGTCCGGGGCGGTGAATTCCAGTGGGATCGAGCTGTTGCCGGCGGCATCCACCTGGCGGATATCCAGCGCTTCGCCATTGGCCTGGGCGGGCGACAGGGTGAGGCTGAACAGGCCATCGGCGCCAACGGTGCCGCTGCCAATGATGTTGCCGGCGGCATCGCGCACCTGCACGGTGGCACCCGGCTCGCCGCGACCGGTGAGGGTTACACCGTTGGCCAGGGCCAGGTCGGTCGGCTGGTCGGGGGCGGTGGTGTCAGGGTTGTCGACGTCTGGTGCGCTGATGCCGGCAGCCGGCGAGGTGTTGCCGGCTGCGTCGGTGGCGCTGACTTGCAGGGCCTGGCCATCGGTTTGTGGCGGTTGCAGGGTGATGCTGAACAGGCCGTCCGCACCGGCTACCGCAGTGCCCAGCACTGCACCGTCGGCGCCGCGCACGGTAACGGTCGAGCCGGCTTCGGCGCGACCGGTGAGGGTGGTGCCCTGGGCATCGATGGCCAGTTCGGTAGGGGCCAGTGGCGCAGTCACATCCGGGGCGGTGACGGTGCCGGGCGCCGAGACGTTGCCGGCGCCATCGGTCAGGGTGACTTGCAGGTTCTCGCTGTTGACCTGCGGTGGGTTCAGGGTCACGTTGAAGCTGCCATCGGCGGCCACGGTGCCGCTGCCGATGAGGTTACCGGCGGCGTCACGGATGTTCACCGTGGTGCCCGCTTCGCCACGGCCGGTCAGGCGCAGGCCGTCCGGCGATACCAGCAGGTCGATTGGCGTTGCCGGTGCGGTGGTGTCCGGGTCGGAGCCGCCGCTGCTGCCACCACCGCCGTTGTCAGCCGCTGCTGCCGCACCGCCGACACCCAGCAGGCTTAGCCCGGCAATCGCCCAGGTTGGCATGGCGCTACCGGCGGTGCCGATACCCGCGACCAGCTCGTCCAGCGAGGTCACATCTTCGAAGGTGAAGCCGGTGAAGGCCGTTGCATCGTATTGGGCGTGCCACAGGGTGCCGTCTTCGCCGACGAAGACGATGTCGCTGCCGACCCCGGCCTGGTCCACGGCAAAGAAGTTGCCAATGGTGACTTTTTCACCGGACTTCAGGGTCACGATCAGATCTTGCCCACGTTGGGTGACGGTGGCGATCTGGTCGGGGGCAACCGGCATCTGCACGACGCCCGGACCTTTCAGGTTGATGTTGCCCCAGGCGCTCTGAGTGGCGACTTCGGATTGCTTATCGGCGACGACGATGTTTTCCATGGATGCTCCCTGCTGGTATCCGAATCCCCGGCCCGGCTATTCGGGCCATAACCGCCGTAACAGAGCCCTTGCAAGGGGTGTTGCGCGCAGTCTCGACCAGGCAGTCGAGAAATGGGTGGTTAGGGAGATATAGCAGCCAGCCCGGAAGCAACCAGATGGCTTTCTGGGTTAATCCTTTGGTAGGTAAACCTCAGCGAAGCCCCAGTCGGCGGGCCAATCGGCTCAGATTTGCTCGGTCCAGACCCAGCTCTCGCGCAGCTGCCGCCCAGTTGTCCTGATGGCGTTGCAGGCAGGCTTCGATCACCTGGCGCTGGTAGATATCAACGGCTTCGCGCAGGCCGCCCTCGGGCAGCTCGGCCACGGGTGGCGGGGCTATGGTGGAGGGCAGGGCGCCGGCGGTTGGCGGCGATACGCGCAGGTCCAGGTCGGTGGCTTGCAGGGTGAGGATGCGTGGCCGATCTGGGTGCTGGCCCAGCGCCTTGAGCGCCGAACGGCCGATCAGGTGTTCCAGTTCGCGCACGTTGCCTGGCCAGTCGTAGGCAAGCAGCGCGGCCTGCGCTTCGCTGCTCAGGCGCAGGCTATTAAGACCCAGGCGCGAACGGTTCTGTTCGAGGAAGTAGCCGGCCAATAGCAGCACATCGCGCCCACGTTCGCGCAACGGCGGTACGTGCAGCGGGTACACGCTGAGGCGGTGGTAGAAGTCGGCGCGGAAGTTGCCGTTGCGTACTTCTGCCGCCAGATCGCGGTTGGTTGCAGCGATCAGACGCACATCCACCCGGTGCTCGCGGTCCGAGCCCAGGCGTTGCAGTTGGCCGCTTTGCAGCACGCGCAGCAACTTGGCCTGTACCGTCAGCGGCAGTTCGCCCACTTCGTCGAGGAACAGCGTGCCGCCGTTGGCCAGCTCGAACTTGCCCCGGCGCTCGCCGTGCGCACCGGTGAAGGCCCCGCGAACATGGCCGAACAGTTCGCTTTCCACCAGGGTGTCGGGCAGCGCGGCACAGTTGAGGCTGACCAATGGCTTGTCGGCGCGGTTGCTGGCCTGGTGCAGGGCCTGGGCCACCAGCTCCTTGCCAACGCCGGTTTCGCCGGTGATCAGTACGGTCAGCTCGCTAGCGCCGACCAGGCGGATTTCTTCCACCAGGCGCTTGTGCGCCGGGCTCTGGCCAATCAGCTCTTTGTCCTGGCCGCTGGCCTGGCGGTAGATCTCGGCGCGGTGGTGTTCATCTTCGGCGCGCAGGGCAAGGTGCTCGATGCGTTCGGCCACGGTCACCGTGGCGGCGGCCAGGCTGGCGAAGGCCTGCAGGGCATCCAGCTCCAGGCTCTGGAACTGCCCTGGGGTGAGTGCATCGAGGGTAACCAGGCCCCACGGGCGCTCATCGACCATCAACGGGCAGCCCATGCAGTCGTGCACCTCAAGGTCGGCATCCGGGGCATTGACCAGGCCGTCGTAGGGGTCGGGGAGTTCGGAGTCGCTGGCGAAACGGGTGGGTTCCGGGCGGCTGAGCAATATCTGGAAGCGTGGGTGCTCGCTGACCCGAAAGCGCCGGCCCAAGGTGTCGGGGCTCAGGCCATCAACCGCCAGCGGCACCAGCCATTCACCATCCAGGCGCAGCAGCGCGGCGGCATCGCACGGCAACAGGCTGCGCATGGCCTGCAGCAGGCGGCGGTAGCGTTCCTGGTCGGGCAGGTCGCGTGACAGATCACTGACCAGGGGCAGAAGGGCGGTAAGCAGCGGCTTTGCAGTCATATGGACTCCTGTTGGTCAATATGACTATACGCTGCGCTGGGTCGTTTTGACATGGTCGGCTTCAACCCCCTGATTTTACTGGTGATAAAAGTTGGCACGATTGCTGAAATAGTCATGGCAGTCATTTGAAGCCACAGGCTCAGGAGTTGTCGCAATGCTCAATGCCGAACAACGTGCAATCATCAAGGCCACTGTACCCCTGCTGGAAAGCGGCGGCGAAGCGCTGACCACCCACTTCTACAAGATGATGCTCAGCGAATACCCCGAGGTACGCCCGCTGTTCAACCAGGCCCACCAGGCCAGTGGCGACCAGCCCCGTGCCTTGGCCAACGGCGTGCTTATGTATGCCCGCCATATCGACCAGCTGGAGCAGTTGGGCGGCCTGGTCGGGCAGATCATCAACAAGCACGTTGCCTTGCAGATTCTGCCGGAACACTACCCGATCGTCGGCAGCTGCCTGCTGCGTGCCATCGAGGAAGTGCTGGGCAAGGAAATCGCCACCCTTGAGGTGATCGACGCCTGGGCTGCGGCCTATGGCCAGCTGGCCGACATCCTGATTGGCGCTGAAGAAAACCTTTATAAAGAGAAAGAACAGGCCGAGGGCGGCTGGCGCGGTACCCGCGAGTTCCGCCTGGTTCGGCGTGAGCAGGAAAGCAGTGAGGTCGTGTCGTTCTACTTTGCCCCGGTGGATGGCAAACCGGTGCTCAAGGCTGAACCTGGCCAGTACATTGGCCTGAAGCTGGATATCGACGGTGCCGAGCAGCGCCGCAACTATTCCCTGTCGGCGCTGTGCGATGGCAAGGAATACCGTATCAGCGTCAAGCGCGAGGCGGGCGGCAAGGTTTCCAATTACCTGCACGATGAGCTGGTGGTGGGCGAAACCCTGCAACTGTTCCCGCCTGCCGGTGATTTCACCCTGGCAGCCAGCGACAAGCCGTTGGTGCTGATCAGTGGGGGCGTGGGCATTACCCCGACCCTGGCGATGTTGCAGGCGGCACTGCAAACCCAGCGTGAGGTGCATTTCATCCACTTTGCGCGTAACGGTGCGGTGCACGCCTTCCGTGACTGGATCGATGGCCTGGCGGCGCGTCATCCACAGCTCAAGCGCTTCTACTGCTATGCCGAGGCGCAGGAGGGCGCTGCGGCGGATGCGGTCGGCCTGCTGAGCGAAGACCTGCTGGCCGAATGGCTGCCGCAGGAGCGTGATGTGGATGCCTACTTCCTTGGGCCCAAGGGCTTCATGGCGGCGGTGAAGCGCCAGTTGAAGGCGCTGGGTGTGCCAGAGCAGCAGAGCCGTTACGAGTTCTTCGGGCCGGCGGCCGCCCTGGAGTGATGTAGCGCCTGTGCTGGCCTCTTCGCGGGCACGCCCGCTCCCACAGGGATAGCGCAGCTTTCAAAGCCTGTGCAGTGCTTGTGGGAGCGGGCGTGCCCGCGAAGAGGCCAGCACAGGCAATACACACTTCCTGCCTATATATAAGGAAAGATGAAAGCGCGCTCACCGCTTTCATCATTAATCCTGCGTTAATCACGGTATCCTTCACTCCCGGGTGTCGAGGGGCTTGCCCCTGTGCGGCACCCGGGCAGCAGCTTTTTTGCCGCCCGGCGTTGAACCGACCTCGTTGCGGCCGGTCTCAGCCTCACCGGATAGCCCTGCGCAGTGCTATCGCGCCGCTTCCTCGACACGCCCAGCGTGTAGACTTGCGCCCAGGCAAGCGGACCACGCTGCCACTATCCATCGAAGGAACCGGCAATGAACGAACAAACATCGCGCCTGAATCGGGAACGGCGCTTTCTGGTGCTGTTGGGCCTGATCTGCCTGTCGCTGATCGGCGGCGCCCTCTATATGCAAGTGGTGCTGGGCGAGGCACCGTGCCCGCTGTGCATCCTGCAGCGTTACGCGCTGCTGTTCATTGCCGTGTTCGCCTTCATCGCCGCAGCGATGCCCGGGCGCCGCAGCCTGACCTTCTTCGAGGCCATGGTGGTGCTTAGCGCAATTGGCGGAATCATTGCAGCCGGCAACCATGTGTATATACTCGCCAACCCCATGGTCAGCTGTGGCATCGACACCCTCCAGCCGATCGTGGACGACCTGCCGCTGGCCAAAGTCTGGCCGCTGGCGTTCCAGGTCGATGGCTTCTGCAGCACGCCTTACCCACCGATCCTCGGTTTGTCGCTGGCGCAGTGGGCACTTGTGGCGTTTGTGCTGACCGCCATCCTGGTTCCGCTCGGCATCTACCGCAACCGACGTCAGGGTTAGACAAAAGTCCTGAATTGCATGTGGTCTTTTACGCCGCACGAGAACAGCGAAAAGTTGCCCCCCGGTTGATCCAGATCAATCACGAAGCCTTGTAGAATGCGGCTTTGAGGGCTAGCAAGCGGGGTGCGACAAACTGTCGCGAAGTTGAATTATCGAGCAGCATTGTTACGCATTCTGTAAAAGACTGTTGCTCAATAAGTCATAGTCAAGGGTTGGCGACCTCACTACAATCGCCCCCAATTTCCGTTCGGCACTGCTTGCGAGTCGCAGGATTGAAGGAAGCCCCAGCGCTCCTTTTTGCTGACTTCGTCAAGTTTCGCCCAACGGCGATACCGGGCGGATACCCCTCCGCGTTTTCCCGCACCAAATGGACTTGGTCTGAAGTACAGGCCTGTTGCCTACGAAACCATAAGCACCGCTAACACGCTTGAAGCCAAGGTCCAGCAGTCGGACCCCAGGCCGGAGCGAGTACGGGCGCAAAATGCCTCACTTGGCAGGACGAAGTGTTGGCTACCAAAACACAAATTGCATTGAAGCAAGCTGATCTAGAGGTCGTGAGATGAGTAAAAAGCGTTACCCCAGACTGTTTGGCATATTGCCCGTTTTAGGCATGCTTTTACTCAGTGGGTGCAACTGGACCCTGCTCGACCCGAAGGGCCAGGTCGGCATTGAGCAAAAGAACCTGATCCTGATCGCAACCGGCCTGATGCTGCTGGTGGTGATTCCCGTCATCATCATGACCCTGGCGTTCGCCTGGAAGTACCGTGCTTCCAACAAGGCAGCCACCTACACCCCTGACTGGTCGCACTCGACCAAGATCGAGGCCGCGGTGTGGATCATCCCGATCCTGATCATCATCGCCCTGGGTTACGTCACCTACAAGTCCACCCACAAGCTGGACCCGTACCGTCCGCTGGATTCGGACGTGAAGCCGATCCAGATCGACGTGGTCGCACTGGACTGGAAGTGGCTGTTCATCTACCCGGAACAGGGCATCGCCACCGTCAACAAGATCAACTTCCCGGCTAACACCCCGGTGAACTTCCGCGTCACCTCCGACGCCGTGATGAACTCGTTCTTCATCCCGGGCCTGGGTGGCCAGATCTACGCGATGGCCGGCATGACCACCAAACTGCACCTGATCGCCAACGAGAACGGTGTGTTTGACGGTATCAGCGCCAACTACAGCGGTGCTGGTTTCACCGGCATGAAATTCAAGGCTACTGCCCAATCCCAGGCCGACTTCGATGCATGGGTCGCCGAGGTCAAGCAGTCGCCGTTGAAACTGGGCAAAGCCGAGTACGAAGCTCTGGCCAAGCCTAGCGAATACAACCCAGTCGCGCTGTACAGCGAGGCGCCAGCAGAGCTGTTCCAGACCATCGTCGACAAGTACGAAGGCATGAACCGCGGCAAGCCGGTCCACGAAGAAGCAGGCAGCAAAGATCTGGCCACAACCAAGGGTGTGGAATCGAGTATGCAACCAGCTGCCGGTGCAGAGGAGTAAGAGATGTTCGGTAAACTAAGCCTGGAGGCGATACCCTATCACGAGCCGATAGTCATGGTGACGCTTGCCATGATCGCGCTCGGCGGTATCGCTGTCGTCGGTCTTATCACCTATTTCCGCAAGTGGACCTACTTGTGGAGCGAGTGGCTGACTACTGTCGACCACAAAAAGATCGGCGTGATGTACATCATCGTCGCGATGGTCATGCTGCTGCGCGGCTTTGCCGACGCCATCATGATGCGTACCCAGCTGGCTGCCGCAACCGGTGGCTCCGAAGGCTACCTGCCGCCTGAACACTATGACCAGATCTTCACCGCCCACGGTGTGATCATGATCATCTTCATGGCGATGCCGTTCTTCACCGGCCTGATGAACCTGGCGGTTCCCCTGCAGATCGGTGCACGTGACGTTGCCTTCCCGTTCCTGAACTCCCTGAGCTTCTACCTGCTGCTGGCAGGCGTGCTGCTGGTCAACATCTCGCTGGGCGTTGGTGAATTCGCCAAGACCGGCTGGGTTGCCTATCCGCCGCTCGCGGGCATCCAGTACAGCCCTGGGGTGGGCGTTGACTACTACATCTGGGCGCTACAGCTATCCGGATTGGGTACGACGCTTACCGGCGTGAACTTCCTCGTTACCGTGATGAAGATGCGCGCACCTGGCATGAAGCTGATGGACATGCCGATCTTCACCTGGACCTGCACCTGGGCCAACGTTCTGATCGTTGCTTCGTTCCCGATCCTGACTGCTGCACTCGCGCTGCTGACTGTTGACCGTTATCTGGACTTCCACATTTTCACCAACGAGCTTGGTGGGAACCCGATGATGTACGTCAACCTGTTCTGGGCGTGGGGTCACCCTGAGGTTTACATCCTGATCCTGCCGGCCTTCGGCGTGTTCTCGGAAGTAACTTCGACGTTCTCTGGCAAACGCCTGTTCGGCCACCACTCGATGATCTACGCATCGGGCGCGATCGCCATCCTGGGCTTTGCGGTATGGCTGCACCACTTCTTCACCATGGGTGCCGGCGCCAGCGTCAACACCTTCTTCGGCCTGGCGACGATGCTGATCTCCATCCCGACCGGTGTGAAGCTGTTCAACTGGCTGTTCACCATGTACCAAGGCCGCGTGCGCTTCACCGCGCCGATGCTCTGGACCCTGGGCTTCATGGTCACCTTCTCCATCGGTGGCATGACCGGCGTACTGCTGGCCGTTCCGGGTGCTGACTTCGTCCTGCACAACAGCCTGTTCGTAATTGCGCACTTCCACAACGTGATCATCGGTGGCGCGGTATTCGGCTACATCGCCGGTTTCGCCTTCTGGTTCCCGAAAGCCTTCGGCTTCACCCTGAACGAGAAGTGGGGCAAAGCTGCCTTCTGGTTCTGGCTGTCGGGCTTCTACGTTGCGTTCATGCCGCTGTACGCCCTGGGCTTCATGGGCATGACCCGTCGTCTGAACCACTCCGACAACCCACTGTGGGAACCCTACCTGTACGTAGCCGTTGTCGGCGCCGTGCTGATCCTGTTCGGTATCGCTTGCCAGCTGATCCAGATCTTCGTTTCGGTTCGCGATCGCAAAGACAACATGGACGTCACTGGCGACCCATGGGGCGGCCGTACCATCGAGTGGTCCACTTCGTCGCCACCACCGTTCTACAACTTCGCTCACATGCCTGAGAAAGTTGGCCTGGACGCCTGGCACGAAGCCAAGGAAGCCGGCGTTGCGTACAAGGTTCCGGCCAAGTACGAAGCGATCCACATGCCGAGCAACACCTCCACCGGTCTGTTCATGGGTCTGTTCCTGACCGTGTTCGGCTTCGCCTTCATCTGGCACATCTGGTGGCTGGTGGGCGCGAGCCTGTTGGCAACCATCGCAGTCTTCGTTCGCCACGCTGCACGTGACGACCAGGGCTACATGGTTCCGGCCGAAGAAGTGGCGCGCATCGAAGGCGAGCGCATGCAAGCGCTGGCCAAAGCAGGTGTTCTGCCTGCCGGCGCACGTGTCGAATCGTTTGAGCGGGTGTAATCAATGTCCAGTCAAGTAATGCACGGCGGCGCTGCTCATGGTCACGACCATGGGCATGACGACCACCACCACGACTCGGGCCAGATGACCGTACTGGGCTTCTGGCTGTACCTGATGACCGACTGCATCCTGTTTGCGTCGCTCTTCGCCACCTACGCGGTGCTGTCCGGCAGTTTTGCCGGCGGCCCGTCGGGTCACGACATCTTCCAGCTCGACTTCGTAGCTGTTGAAACGCTGTTCCTGCTGCTGTCCTCGATCACCTTCGGCTTCGCCATGCTGAAGATGTTCGATGGCAAGAAAGCGGGCGTACTGGGCTGGTTGGCTGTGACCTTCCTGTTCGGTGCTGGCTTCATCGCGATGGAAATCTATGAATTCCATCACCTGATCGGCGAGGGCTTCGGCCCGCAGCGCAGTGGCTTCCTGTCGGCGTTCTTCGCCCTGGTAGGCACCCACGGCCTGCACGTGACTGCCGGCC
This sequence comes from Pseudomonas sp. NPDC090592, assembly GCF_044769185.1. Lineage (NCBI taxonomy): Bacteria > Pseudomonadati > Pseudomonadota > Gammaproteobacteria > Pseudomonadales > Pseudomonadaceae > Pseudomonas > Pseudomonas sp. NPDC090592. Next base: position 13,661 of record NZ_JBIVXJ010000010.1, on the reverse strand, counting down.
TGATCTGGATGGCAATCATGATGTACCAGATCAACAAGCACGGCATCACGCCGACCGCCAAGACCCGCATGAGCTGCCTGAGCCTGTTCTGGCACTTCCTGGACGTGGTCTGGATCTGCGTATTCACCGTCGTTTACCTGCTGGGGGTTCTGTAATGGCTAACGCACACGACACTCATCACGAAGGTAATCACGGTAGCGTCAAGTCGTACATGATCGGCTTTGTCCTGTCGATCATCCTGACCGCGATCCCGTTTGCCCTGGCAATGACTGCCAGCTTGCCGAAGAACCTGACCGTTCTGATCATTGTTGCCATGGCCGTGATCCAGGTTGTTGTTCACCTGGTTTACTTCCTGCACATGGATCGCTCGAAAGAGCAACGCAACAACGTGTCGACGTTCCTGTTCACCGTACTGGTAATTGCACTGCTGGTCGGCCTGTCGCTGTGGATCATGTTCAACATCCACATCGAAATGATGGCCAAGTGAGGTAAGACTGCATGTCCGTTAAGCACTTTATCCAAATCACCAAACCGGGGATCATTTTCGGTAACGTGCTTTCCGTGGCAGGCGGTTTCTTCCTTGCCTCGAAGGGCCATGTGGATTTCGCCTTGTTCCTGGCGGTGGTGATCGGTACTTCGCTGGTGGTTGCGTCCGGATGCGTGTTCAACAACTGCATCGACCGTGACATCGACCACAAGATGGAGCGCACCAAGAACCGCGTCATGGTGCAGGGCGGCATGTCGCTGCCCCTCGCGCTGATCTACGCCACCCTGCTCGGGGTGGCGGGTTTCAGCCTGCTGTATGTCCAGGCCAACCCACTGTCGGCGTTCTGCGCGCTGATTGGCTTTGTTGTCTACGTCGGTTTCTACAGCCTGTGGCTGAAGCGTAAATCGGTGCACGGCACCTTGGTCGGCAGCCTGTCTGGTGCCATGCCTCCGGTGATCGGCTACTGCGCCGTGAGCAACAGCTTCGACCTGGCTGCAGTGACCCTGCTGGTGATGTTCAGCCTGTGGCAGATGCCGCACAGCTTTGCCATCGCCATCTTCCGCTTCAAGGATTACAGCGCTGCCAACATTCCGGTCCTGCCGGTGGCGCGTGGTGTTCTCGCGGCGAAGAAGCAGATTGTGCTGTACGTGCTGGCCTTCGTGCTCGCCACCTTGATGCTTACCCTCGGCGGTTACGCCGGCCTCGGCTACCTTGCCGTGGCGGCTGCCATGGGCCTGTACTGGCTGTACATGGCCTGGGGTGGCTACAAGGCCGAGGATGACAGCAAGTGGGCGCGCAAGGTGTTCGGCTTCTCCATCCTCACCGTCACTGCCCTGAGCGTGATGATGGGTGTGGACAGCCAGACTGCTGCGGACGTGCTGATGACCTACGCACGCTGAAATTGCTGCCTGTTTCACGAAAACCCCGGCCAGTGTGCCGGGGTTTTTTTATGGGGTTTTTCCTGTGCCGGCCCTTTCGCGGGCTTGCCCGCTCCCACAGGTACCGCGCAAGCCTAAGGGCTGTGGTTAACCCTGTGGGAGCGGGCAAGCCCGCGAAGAGGCCGGCACGGGAAAACATAAATCCCAGATTTTCAAAAAATACATCTGAAAAAATCTTACAAAACAGGAAATTGTCCTTTACAGCTATCCTGTTTCAGCACTATCTTCTGATCCAGGCCGCCACATCGGCCAACGTCGCTCGGACGGTTCCGGGCGCTTACGTACTCAGAGGAAGCCATGGCCAACCCAGGTTCGCCGCGCCGCTTTGCGCGCATCGATCGTCTCCCCCCTTACGTCTTCAACATCACTGCCGAGCTCAAGATGGCAGCCCGCCGCCGTGGTGAGGACATCATCGACCTGAGCATGGGCAACCCCGACGGCGCCACTCCGCCGCACATCGTCGAGAAGCTGGTGCAGGTCGCCCAGCGTGAAGACACCCACGGCTATTCCACCTCGCGCGGCATCCCGCGCCTGCGCCGGGCCATTTCCAACTGGTACAAGGAACGCTACGAGGTCGACATCGACCCTGAAAGCGAAGCCATCGTTACCATCGGCTCCAAAGAAGGCCTGGCCCACCTGATGCTGGCCACCCTCGACCAGGGCGACACGGTGCTGGTACCCAACCCCAGCTACCCGATCCATATCTACGGTGCGGTGATTGCCGGTGCCCAGGTGCGTTCCGTGCCGCTGGTGCCGGGTGTGGACTTCTTCAACGAGCTTGAGCGCGCCATTCGCGAGTCGATCCCCAAGCCGAAGATGATGATCCTCGGCTTCCCGTCCAACCCTACCGCGCAGTGCGTGGAGCTGGACTTCTTCGAGCGCGTGGTGGCGCTGGCCAAGCAGTACGGCGTGCTGGTGATTCACGACCTGGCCTATGCCGACATCGTCTACGATGGCTGGAAAGCCCCGTCGATCATGCAGGTGCCGGGCGCCAAGGACATTGCGGTGGAGTTCTTCACCCTGTCCAAGAGCTACAACATGGCCGGCTGGCGGATCGGCTTCATGGTCGGCAACCCCGAGCTGGTCAGCGCCCTGGCGCGAATCAAGAGCTACCACGACTACGGCACCTTCACGCCGCTGCAGGTTGCGGCCATTGCTGCGCTGGAAGGCGACCAGCAGTGCGTGCGCGACATTGCCGAGCAATATCGCCAGCGCCGCAACCTGTTGGTGAAAGGCCTGCACGAGCTGGGCTGGATGGTCGAGAACCCCAAGGCGTCGATGTACGTGTGGGCGAAGATCCCGCCGGAGTATGCACATCTGGGGTCGCTGGAGTTTTCCAAGAAGCTGCTGGCCGAGGCCAAGGTTTGCGTGTCGCCGGGGATTGGTTTTGGTGACTATGGCGATGACCATGTGCGCTTTGCCCTGATCGAGAACCAGGACCGCATACGCCAGGCCATTCGTGGCATTCGGCAGATGTTCCGGGCTGACGGCCTGGCCCGCAAGTAAGGCCGTTGGGGCCGCTTTGCGGCCCATCGCGACACAAGGCCGCTCCTACAGGAGTACGCGATCCCCTGTAGGAGCGGTCTTGTGTCGCGAAAGGGCTGCAAAGCAGCCCCCGACAGACTCAAAGGCTACCTTTCCGCCTGCAATCCCCCCGATCTGCCAATCTATCTTCAGCACTCATTTCTCACCAAAGAGATCCCCCATGAGTGTCTTCACCGCCTATTTCTGCGGCACCGGCTCGCACCGCTTCGACGACGCCAACCCCAACTTCTGGAATGGCGAACTGGTCTCGACCCTGGCCAGCAACGACCAGGGCCGCGAATTCGCCCACTGGATCGCCGTGGACGGCCCCGGCAGCGGCAACCTTCAGGATGACAACCTGTTCGTCGAACCCGGCGGCTACTTCAACTGGACCGGGCAGCTGTTCGGGCGCGGCTGGGAAGAAAACGTCAACCATGTGCTGCAAGTCATCAAAGGCGAAAGCAACTGGCAGCGCACCCAGCTCAGCGAGGATGAGTACCAGCGGCTGAAAGACGCTGGCGTGCCCATCCCGGACGCCACTTCCACTGCCTCCTGGTTCTGGCGCACTTATGACTATGGTCAGCGCACCCCAACACCGCAGGAACTTCAGGAACGCATAATCAGCATGTTCCGCAAGCCGCGCCTGCCCACCCAGGTCAACCTGGTGGGCTGGAGCAGGGGAGGGATCAGCTGCCACATGCTGGCCAACGCCATGGCGCAAGACCCGGTATTGCGGAACATACCGGTGAACATCTTTGCCATCGACCCTGTGCCCGGTGTCGGCAACGTGCAAACCGAGCGCGTTGCCTTGGCTGATAACGTTAAGGAATACGTTGGCTTCTACTCGCGAGATGAGCGTTCCAAAGGGTTTGCCTGCGTGGTCCCTGCCGTCGCGCAACAGACGCGGATATGCATCTACCCGATGCCAGGCCGACATGCTACGCTGGTTGGCAATGCTTCAGTGGATGGCGCCAGTGACGGCAAGGTACTGGCGGAACCGGGGCTGATCGTTCGCCATTTTGCCGAGGTGTGCCTGGCGCGCTGGGGCGTGCAACTGGACAAGCGGCTAGCGCTGGATGACGCTCAGTTGATGAAGTGCCACCAAGCCATGGCGGCCGCCGACAAGCAGTATCAGGCCATGCGCAGCCAGTCCTACACCGTGCTCACCGAGGGCGAAGCAAACGACCGTCTGGTGCATTGCGGCTCAGCTCGCACCCAGTTCAGCAAGGTGCAGGGCGATGATTACGACCCAAGCGCGGGCCTTGCCTTGCAGCGTTGGGATGCCACTACTTACAAAGCGATCTGCTAGGCGTAGCAGGCGGCCGGATCGGCGGCGATTTTTTTTGCATTGCCCCTCTATCCAGCCGCCCCTGCTTGGATTAAAAATGGCGCCGCGGGCTCAGCCCCGATAACAACAACCTTTCCCCTCCGTGGCATCATGTCTGAATATAACCCTTGCCTTGACTGCGGCGCCTGCTGCGGGTACTTCCGTGTGTCCTTCTTCTGGGGCGAATGCCAGTCGGCCGGGGGCGTTGTACCGGACGACCTGGTGGTACAGATCAACCCCACCCGCGTTGCCATGATCGGCACCGATGCCAAGCCCTGCCGCTGTGTCAGCCTTGAGGGCGAGATCGGCAAAGAGGTGGCTTGTACCATTTATGCCAACCGTTCCAGCCCGTGCCGCGAGTTTGATGCCTCGTGGGAGGGTGGGGTGCATAACCCCAGCTGTGATGATGCGCGGGCGGCGTATGGGCTGCCGCCGCTGACTCCGCCGGGGGCCAATGAACCGCATTGGCCGGATGATGGGGCTGAGGTGGCCTGAAGCGTTTTCGCTAGCCTGCACTGGCCCTATCGCCGGCAAGCCAGCTCCCACAGGTACTGCACAAGGCTCAGGTCCTGTGGGGGCCTTGTGGGAGCTGGCTTGCCGGCGATAGGGCCATCAGCTGCAAGAAGATTTTGAATCTTGAAACCAAATGCTTCAGGTTGTCAGGGGTTAGGAATTATCCTACGACCTCAGTCGGATGGCGTCTGATAGGCAAGTACACATCCCGGAGATAAGGTTCCTGCGTCGCCATATTAGGTGGCCGGGTGTGAGAAGCCCGAAGTCGGGGTTGCCTCTTAAACTACATCCGAGATGACTATGACTAGCTTCGTACCTGATCCACCCATTACCGACCTCACCTACCAAGCCGCCAAGTCCCAGGCCACCCAGGTCATGGACCACCTCTCCAGCACCATCCTCCAATACCTCGACGCCGAAGCCCCAGCCCTGCGCTCCAGCCTGCTGGAAGCGATGTCAGCCCAGACCGACCTGCTACAAGCCCTGCTGGCCCACATGAAAGCGCAGGAGGCCAACGCATGAGCGACCACCTGAAATCCCGCACCACCGCCGGCGTGGAGAAATTCCTCGAGCTGTACCGGGTAGAGCCGGGCGTGCCGCTCGATCTGGCATTTGATGAGTTATCGGTGCTGATCGGTTGCATCAAGCACCTGAACGAAGAGGCCGAGATGGAGGGCGACAAGCTCGCTGGCAGCGCAGCGCGGATTCTGAGTGCCATGGCCAAGGCGCTGATCAATGATATGGAAGTGGGGTTGAATCGGGGGGATTGAGTATTGGTCCGATGAGCCTGTCGGGCGGGCCAGTAGCGGCTGACAGGTGCATGCCTTGATGTGTTCGGCGCCTGTGAGATCGAGCGCCGCCCGCGCGGCGCTTCGCGGGACAAGCCCGCTCCCACATTTGTTGCAACGTGGCCATGCCTGTGGAAGCAGCGTTGCCCGCCTGGGTGCATGTCTCAAGACAGGTGGGCAGCGGATGCGCCAGTCGAGAAGTCCAGTCAGGGCAACCAGGCTGACAACCATGGCCTGACAGGTTCGGCACGTTGCAACAAATGTGGGAGCGGGCTTGTCCCGCGAAGCGCCGCGCGGGCGGCGCTCGATTTCAGCACCACCTCCAAGCCCAAGGCAGGCACCTCTCAGAAGCACCCCGCCCCAAGACCTGCCCCACCCACCCCACTTGAAGTTAAACTGTCATCTCCCCAGCAATGGACAGGAGATCCGGCGTGACCCCACCCCGCAGTTTCCCCAGTGACCTCTGCCTAGACAGCCCGCGCCTGCACTTGCGCCCCATGCGCCATGCCGATGCCGCGCAATGGCTGGCGATCATGGCCGACCCCGAGGTCATGCGTTATTGGCACCATGCCCCCTGGCAAGACCTGGCCGAGGCCGAAAGCGCCCTGGCCGCCGACCGCGAAGCCTATGCCAATGGCGACCAGCTCAAGCTCGGCATGTACCGCCGCGACAACGGCGAGCTGATCGGCATGGTCCAGCTGTTCAATATCGACGACATTTCCCGCCGCGGCGAAATCGGCTACTGCCTGGCCAGCGCCGTGCAGGGCAGGGGCTACATGGACGAAGCGCTCACCTGCTTCATCGACTACCTCGCCCACACCCTGCACATGCGCCGCCTGGAAGGCGAAATCGACCCGCGCAACCAAGGCTCGGCACGCACCCTGGAGCGCCAGGGCTTCGTGCTCGAAGGCACCCTGCGGGCGCGTTGGTGCGTCGCTGGCGAGTTGTCCGATTCGGGTATCTATGGCCTTCTGCTAGAGCCCCCGGTTGCCTAGGAAATGACTCCCTTGCCTGTTTTCTACTTGAGCATCAGCCTGCTGCTGTATCTGCTCGCCCTGTTCTTCGACGGCGCGCTGATGAGCGGCGATCGCCACATGCCGGCCCTGCAGATGTTGCTGTACGGGCCATGGGGCGTGCCCTTCGGTTTGCACCAATGGTTTGCCAGCCCGCTGCTGGCCCTGGCCATCCTTGCCCATCGGCGCTTTCGCCGGCTGGCATTGTTGGCCGGGTTGGCGGCGGCGTACCTGGCGGCCAGCAGCTTCGGCATCACCCGTTTGCCGGATAACCAGACTTATGAATTCCACGACTTGACCGGTTTCGGTGCCGGCTTCTACCTGTGGCTGGCGGCAATGGTGGTGTTCTGCATGGGCCAGGCGTGGCACTGCTGGAAGGCGCGTAGCGCCGACGACATGCCGGGATGGAGCTGGCTGGACGTGGCGTTGATTGCGGCACTGGGCGTGGCCTTGTATACGGCGACGCAGATGCCCTCGTTGCGCTTCGAGCCGGGCAAGGTGCTGATGCCCCCTGAGCAGCCGCAGACGCTGTAACATCCACAAGGAGGATTCGCATGATCAAGTATTACCTGGCAGGCCTGGCACTGGCCTGCGTGCTGCCAATGGCGGTGGCGGACGACTACACACCGGCCTATGGCCAGTGCATGGACAAGGCTTCCAGTACCGTGGCCATGAGTGAGTGCATCCGGGCCGAGACGCAGGTGCAGGACCAGCGCTTGAACCGGGTGTACAAGCAACTGATGGGCAGGCTGGACGCCGGGCAGCAGAAGAGCCTGCGCGATGTACAGCGCAAGTGGCTGGCCTACCGCGATGGCAATTGCCAGTTCCATGTACAGGCCAGTGGCGGGACCATGGCGCAGCTGGAAGGTGGCAGCTGTCTGATGGACATGACCCGCGACCGCGCGGCGGAGCTGGAGCGGGTGCTTAGCCCGGGGCAGTGAGTTGTCTGTACTGGCCTCTTCGCGGGTAAACCCGCTCCCACAGGTGCTGCGCAGGCTTCGGGGTTACGCTGTACCTGTGGGAGCGGGTGCCCGCGAACACCGGCAACGCCGGTGCCATCCACCGCGCTGGATTCTTCGCGGGCATGCCCGCTCCCACAGGTTCTGTGCAGGCTTCGGGGTTACGCTGTACCTGTGGGAGCGGGCGTGCCCGCGAACACCGGCAACGCCGGTGCCATCCACCGCGCTGGGTTCTTCGCGGGTGAACCCGCTCCCACAGGTTCTGTGCAGGCTTCGGGGTCACGCTGTACCTGTGGGAGCGGGCGTGCCCGCGAACACCGGCAACGCCGGTGCCATCCACCGCGCTGGATTCTTCGCGGGCATGCCCGCTCCCACAGGTTCTGTGCAGGCTTCAGGCTCATGCAATACCTGTGGGTTTTACTTGCGCGGTTCGCGCAGCGCCCGGGCCTTGAGGTATTCGCGCACTTCCACGGCATCGCCGGCAAACTCGATGCGTTCGGCCTTGGCGTCGCGCTGGTAGGCATACATCGGGTCGTAGTACTCGTTCAGCAAGCCTTCTATCCAGCCCCGGTGCAGGTCCACCGCGCCGCTGCGCTGCTGCTCGTCCAGAGCTTCGCGCAGAATCGCTGACAAGCGCTGATAACGCTCGCCGCCCAAACGCTTGTAGATGTTGGCCATGCTTTGCAACATGCGCTCGGCAAACAACCGGCGGCCGTCTTCCTCGCCATGCACGCTGACGAACTCGGCACTCAGGTTGACCACGTAATCACGCAGAATACGCTCCACACGGTTGGCAAAGCTGTCCTCCAGCCACACCAGCGGGTACTGCTGCATGCCCTGGTACAGCTCCAGCGGCACCGTGCAGCTGCCAACGATGCGGCCTTCATCTTCCAGCACGAACTGCTCGACTCCACGGGCGCGCTTCTTCAGCACGTCGATGGCCAACTGGTTTTCGAAGTCGATCTGCGCCGGCTGCGCGGTGGCGCGCTTGCCGAAGCTGGAACCGCGATGGTTGGCATGGCCCTCAAGGTCCAGCACATTGCCCAGTTGGTGCAGCACATCGGTCTTGCCGGTGCCGGTCAGGCCGCCCACCAGCACGAAATCGCATTGCTCTACCGCCTGCTGGGTAGTCTCCAGCAGGAAGGTACGCATGGCCTTGTAGCCACCCTTGATGCGCGGGTACTGGATGCCCGCCTCATCACGCAGCCAACCCTGCACGATCTGCGAGCGCAGGCCACCACGGAAGCAGTACAGGTAGCCTTCAGGATGGGCCTGGGCGAACGCCGCCCAGGCCTCCAAGCGAGCCTGTTTGGTGGCGCCGCTGACCAGCTGGTGGCCCAGGGCGATGGCGGCGGCCTGGCCCTGTTGCTTGAAGCAAGTGCCAACCTTCTGCCGCTCCTGGTCGTTCATCAGCGGCAGGTTGACCACGCCGGGGAAGGCGCCCTTGGCGAATTCGACGGGCGCGCGCATGTCCATCATCGGCACATCATTGAGGAACAGTTGGCCAAAGTCGGTGCAGTCGGGGCGCATCAGATCACCTCGACCGCGTGGCTCTGTCGCTCGACCAGCTTACCGATCGGCGCCAGTTGCAGACCCAGCTCGGCCGCCACGGCAAGGAACTCGGCTTCGCCCTCCGGAGCAACTGCCACCAACAGGCCGCCGCTGGTCTGCGGGTCGCACAGCAGGTGTTTCTGCTCGTCGCTGAGGGCGCCAATCTTGTGGCCGTAGCTGTCGAAGTTGCGCAGGGTGCCGCCCGGGATGCAGCCCTCGGCCAGGTAGTGGTCGACGCTGGGCAGGCGCGGTACGGCGGCGTAGTTAAGGTGCGCGGTAAGGCCGCTGCCTTCAGCCAATTCGACCAGGTGGCCGAGCAGGCCGAAACCGGTGACGTCGGTCATGGCCTTGACCCCGTCGAGCTTGCCGAAGCGGCTGCCGGGGGTGTTGAGGGTGCACATCCAGTCGCGGGCCAGGCCCTGGTCCTGTTCCCGCAGCTTGGCCTTTTTCTCGGCCGTGGTAAGGATGCCGATGCCCAGTGGCTTGGTCAGGTACAGCTGGCAGCCCGCGCTGGCAGTGTCGTTGCGCTTGAGGTGGCGCTTGCTGACCACACCGGTAACGGCCAGGCCGAAGATTGGCTCGGGGGCGTCGATGGAGTGGCCGCCGGCCAGTGGAATACCGGCTTCGGCGCACACCGCGCGGCCACCGCGGATCACTTCGCGGGCGACTTCCGGTGGCAGTACGTTGACTGGCCAGCCGAGGATGGCGATGGCCATCAGTGGGTCGCCGCCCATGGCGTAGATGTCGCTGATGGCGTTGGTGGCGGCGATGCGGCCGAAGTCGTACGGGTCATCGACGATCGGCATGAAGAAGTCGGTGGTCGAGACCACGCCGCGCTCGTCGTCCAGCGCGTACACGGCAGCATCGTCACGCGAGGCGTTGCCGACCCACAGCTTCGGGTCCAGGGCCTGGGTACCGCTTTCGGCGAGGATCACGTCCAGCACCTTGGGGGAAATCTTGCAGCCACAGCCGGCACCGTGGCTGTACTGGGTCAGGCGGATCGGCTCGCTCATACGCACCTCGGCAGGTCGAATTGTTGCGCGAGTGTAGCAAAGCTGGCCATTGCGCCTGTGCCTCTTATACTTCCCGTTGTCGGCGGATCAGTCGGCGGTTTTGTTGGCATTGTCCCGCTCTTGAACCGGAGAACACCCATGCTCAAACGCCCCTTGGCGCTCGCCGCCGGCCTCGTGCTGTCCTGCTGTGCCGTTGTCGTCCAAGCCGCTGAAACACTGCGGGTCAGCGCCATCCCCGACGAGGCGCCAACCGAACTGCAGCGCAAGTTCAAGCCGTTGGGCGAGTACCTGGCCAGGCAATTGGGCATGGAGGTGAAATTCGTACCGGTGGCCGATTACCCGGCCGTGGTCGAGTCGCTGGCCGCCGACCGGCTGGACCTGGCCTGGCTGGGCGGCTTCACTTTCGTCCAGGTGCACCTGAAAGACCCGACCGCCACGCCCCTGGTACAGCGTGAGCAGGACGCGCAGTTCACCTCCAAGTTCATCACTGCCAACCCCGAGGTGAAGAGCCTGGCCGACCTCAAGGGCAAGTCGTTCGCCTTCGGTTCCATTTCGTCTACTTCCGGCAGCCTGATGCCGCGTTATTTCATGCTCAAGCAGGACAATATCAAGCCTGAGGACTACTTCAGCCGCGTGGCCTACTCCGGCGCGCATGACGCTACCGTGGCTTGGGTGCAGGCGGGCAAAGTCGATGGCGGCGTGCTCAACGCCAGTGTGTGGCAGAAGCTGGTGGATGCCGGCAAGGTCGATACCGCCAAGGTGAAAGTGTTCGCCACCACCCCGACTTACTTCGACTACAACTGGACCGTGCGCGGCAACATGGCCCCGGCGCTGAAAGAGAAAATCAAAAAGGCCTTCCTCGACCTCGACCCGGCCAACCCCGAGCACAAGGCAATCCTTGACCTGCAGGCCGCGAGCCGTTTCATCGAGACCAAGCCTGAGAACTATGTGGGCACCGAACAGGCTGCGCGCGAGGCCGGCCTGCTCAAGTGACTGCTTCGAACGCGGCAATCCATCTGCACGGCGCCAGCCTGCGCCATGGCCAGGTGCGCGCGCTTGACGCGGTCAACTTGCGCATCGGGCAGGGAGAACGCGTCGCCATCATCGGGCCGTCGGGGGCGGGCAAGTCCAGCTTGCTGCACCTGATGGCCAGCGCAGTCCAGCCCAGCAGTGGGCGCCTGGAATTGCTGGGTGAACAGCCCTGGGCGTTGTCTGCCCGGGCGCGCCAACGCCTGCGTGCCCACGTTGGCCTGGTGCATCAGGCGCCGCCCTTGCCGCCACGCCAACGGGTGGTCACGGCGGTGCTGGCCGGGCGTCTGGGGCAGTGGAGTGTGCTGCGCGGTTTGCTCAACCTGCTGTACCCCTGCGATGTAGCAGGCGCGCGCCAGGTATTGGCCGAGCTGGGCCTGGCCGACAAGCTGTTCGTGCAGTGTGGGCAATTGTCCGGTGGCCAGTTGCAGCGGGTGGGCATTGCCCGTGCGTTGTATCAACAACCGCAGCTGCTGCTGACCGACGAACCGGTGTCAGCCATGGACCCGGTGCTGGCCGACCACAGCCTGGCCTTGCTCAACCGCCATGCCCAGGCCAACTGCGTGACCCTGGTGGCCAGCCTGCATGCGGTGGAGCTGGCGCTGGCGCATTTCCCGCGTGTGGTCGGGGTCCGCGAAGGGCAGGTGGCGTTCGACAGCCCGGCCAGCGCGGTGACCAGGCCGATGCTGGATGCGCTGTACGCCAACGAACAACTGGCTTCGCCGCCAACCCAGTGGCCAACCCTGACCGTGCAGATTCCGCGATGCTGAGTGCTGATACCCGCGACCCGGCGTTACTGCCGCGGTTGCTGCTGACCGTGCTGGCCGTGGCAGTGCTGTGGCCGGGTATCCAGTTGAGCGAACTCAACCCCGGGGTGCTGCTGCAGGCCGAGAACCGGCAGCAGATCGCCAGTTTCACCAGCGCCTTCTGGCCACCGGCATACGATGCCGATTTCCTTGCGCTGTTGTACGAAGCCACTTTGCAGACCCTGGCCGTGGCCACTGCCGGCATGGCGCTGGCTTTGTTGCTGGCGATTCCGGCCGGCCTGCTGGCCAGTCGTGCCTTGTCGTTACGTGCCGCCTCCCGGGGCGGGCGGGCCGGGTTGTGGTCACGCGTGTTGCGCCTGCCGGTGCGCGGGTTGCTGATTTTCCTGCGCAGCGTGCCGGAAATCGTCTGGGCGTTGCTGTTCGTGCGTGCTGTGGGGCTGGGGCCGACGGCGGGTGTGTTGGCCATCGCCATCACCTATAGCGGCATGCTGGGCAAGGTCTACGCGGAGATTTTCGAGTCGGTCGACCAGCGCCCGGTGCATGCCTTGTTGCAGGCGGGCAGCGGCCGGTTGGCGGCGTTCCTCTACGGCATCCTGCCCAATGCCGCCTCCGAGGTGGTGTCGTACACCGTGTACCGCTGGGAATGCGCGGTGCGGGCTTCGGTGGTAATGGGGTTTGTCGGCGCGGGCGGCCTGGGCCAGCAGATCGACCTGTCGATGCGCATGTTTGCCGGTGCTGAAGTGGCGAGCATGTTGCTGACCTTCCTGTTGCTGGTGATTCTGGCCGACCTGCTCAGCCGCCTGCTGCGCTGGAGGCTGGCATGAACCGGGCAATCAACCTGTTGTTGCTGGGCGCCATCGTGGCGGCGGTGGTGGCGTCGTTCGCCTATCTGGAGCTGGACATGCACGCGCTGGTAGGCAACGGCGGGCTGGGGCAGATGGGCGAGTATGCCGGTCGCTTCCTGCATCCGGACTTGTCTGCCGGGCACTTGAAGGCGGTGTGGCGCGGGGCGCTGGAGACCCTGGCCATGTCCGGGCTGGGCACCTTGTTGGCGATGGTGCTGGGGATGTTGCTGGCACTGCCGGCGGCGGGCCGTTTCGGTTGGCCGTTGCAGGGGGCCGCTCGCTTGCTGCTGAATGCCCTGCGGGCCATTCCCGAACTGGTGTGGGCCGCGTTGACCGTGCTGGCGGCCGGGCTTGGGCCGAACGCCGGTACCTTGGCCTTGGCGCTGCACACCGCTGGTGTGCTGGGGCGTCTGTTTGCCGAGGCGCTGGAGAACGCGCCACCGGAGCCTGCTGCGGCGATCCGCTTGCAGGGGGGTAGCCAGGTGGCGGCGTTCTGCTTCGGTACCTTGCCCAACCTGTGGCCGCAGTTGCTGGCCTACAGCTTGTACCGCTGGGAGAACAACATCCGCATGGCCAGCGTGCTGGGGTTTGTCGGGGCTGGTGGGTTGGGGCAGATGCTGTATACCACCTTGAGCCTGTTCCAGGAGGCCCAGGCCAGCACAGTGATCATCGGCATGCTGGTGCTGGTGTTGCTGGTGGATGTGCTGAGTGATGTGTTGCGCCAGCGTTATGTGCGGGCCTGACCGATAGCCGGGGCCGCGTTGCGGCCCTTTCGCGACACAAGGCCGCTCCTACAAGAGATCGCGACCCCCTGTAATCGATGGACTCGCCCCCGCCGAGGCATCACAGTGCCACGGTGGCGTTCAAAGAAGCCAACGGCAGCGAGGGCGAGACCATGAAAAAGCAT